>NZ_BAAAUG010000161.1:0-3028 GCF_039533825.1 Streptomyces rectiviolaceus | reverse complement strand
AGCTCCTCGTACCGCCCGATGACCGCGAAGTGCTCCCGGCCCGGTGACTTGGCGAAGCTGCCGCCGCGCCGCTCGCGCCAGCGCACGCAGGCCTTGTCGAGGACGGCGGTGCGTGCGCCCTCGGCCAGGGTCGCGCGCCGCACCGGCACCACGTCCTCGTAAGGACCGTCGCTGAACGCGAGCCGGCGCTCCTGCCAGAAGACGCGCCTGAAGACGCGGTTCCAGGCGGCGACGGTGACGGCGAGGGGGTCCCCCGCGAGGTCGTCGCCGCCCGCGCGCACGCTCTCCCACCAGTCGACGCGGTCGTGGCCGAAGAGCAGCACGTCCGGGTCCTCGGCCTCGTCGAGGGCGGCGGCGATGGCCTCCAGGGCGCCCGGCAGGAGGAGGTCGTCGCCGTCGAGGAAGAGGAGGTGGGTGCCGGTGGCGCGGTCCGCGCCGATGTTGCGGGCGGGCCCCGGGCCCGCGTGCGCCGGGATGCGGACGAGTTGCACGCGCGGGTCGCGCTCCGCACACTCCGCGGCGATCGCGGCGGAAGCGTCCGGCGACGCGTCGTCCACGACGATCAGCTCCAGATCGCCGCAGCTCTGGTCGAGCACGGAGTCCAGGCATTCCCTGAGGTAGCCCTGGACGCGGTGGGCGGGGACGACAACCGAGAAGCGCGCCATGTTCACCGACGGTAGCCAGCCGGACACGACCTGTCGAAGACCGTGGATCACTCATTGGGGTGAAGGGAGGCAAAGAAATTGACGAGAAGGGGCCGAGAAGGGGCAAAGGGGATGAATACGCCCGTACTCCCATGATTACTCCCATGACTGGGAGCGTACGAAAGGCCGGTCTTCGTGCAGCCCCGTCTCAGCGTCGTCGTGCCCATCTACAACGTCGAAGAGTTTCTGGAGGAGTGCCTTGAGTCGATCGCCGGGCAGACCATGGCCGACCTGGAGGCCGTGCTCGTCGACGACGGCTCGACGGACGGCAGCCCGCGGATCGCACGTGAGTTCGCGGCGAAGGATCCACGGTTCGTCTATGTGCGCCAGCCGAACGCGGGGCTCAGCGCGGCCCGCAACACCGGGGTGCGGCACGCGACCCCGACCGCCGAGTACCTGACCTTCGTCGACAGCGACGACGTCGTGCCGCACGACGCGTACGCGCGGATGACCGCGAGCCTGGACTCGACCGGATCCGACTTCGCGAGCGGCAACGTCTGGCGCCTGAACGAGCGCGGACGTCAGCAGGCGTGGCAGTACAAGTGGCTCACCGAGCCGCGCTCGCGCACGCACATCAGCCGTGACCTGGACCTACTCGCCGACCGCGTCGCCTGGAACAAGGTCTTCCGCCGCGCCTTCTGGGACCGGCACGGCTTCACCTTCCCCGAGGGGAAGCTGTACGAGGACACCCCGGTCATGATCCCCGCGCACTTCCTGGCGGGCTCCGTCGACGTGCTCAGCGACCACGTCTACTACTGGCGGGTGCGCGAGGGCTCGATCACCCGGCGGCGCACGGACGTCAAGGGCGTGCGCGACCGGATCGCGGCGTGCGCGCACGTCAGCGCCTTCCTCGCCGAGCACGCGCCCGAGATGCGGGGGACGTACGACACCTCCTGCCTGCGCGACGACTTCGTGTACTTCCTTGAGGGCCTCCCGATGGGCGGGCCCGAGTACCGCGCCACCTTCATGAAGGGCGCCGCCGCGTTCCTGCGCCGCGCGGATCCGGGAGTCGTCGCGGGGCTACCGGTGTCGCTGCGCGTGAAATGGCATCTCGTACGCGAAGGACGCACCGCCGACCTGATCGATCTCCTCACCTTCGAGCAGCGCAACGGGAGCGCCTTCCAGATCCGCGGGGTGGTGCGGCGCAGCGCCGCCTACCCGCGGAGCTCGGGCGGCCACATCCGGGTGCCGCAGGAGCTGGCCAGGCTCGGGCGAGGGGAACTGCCGGTCATCTCCCGGGTGCGGGAGGCGAGTTGGGGCGCGGACGGGCTGCTGCGGATCAGCGGTTACGCGTACGTGCGCAACCTGGAGGCGACGCGTCCGGGGCACTCCATCAAGGCCGCCATCCTCAAGTCGGCGCACAGCAGAGCCCAGTTGAGGAAGATCGCCACCCGGACGGTCGCCGCGCCGCAGGCCACCGAGAACTCCCAGCAGCAGCTGCACTGCTACGACCTCTCCGGGTTCGAGCTGACCATCGACCCCGAGCAGCTGAAGACGGGTGGCCGGTGGCGGCCGGGCAACTGGCTGCTCGGCGTGGTCGTCGCGGGCCACGGTTCGGTGCGGCGGGCCGCGGTGCGCCCCCTGGACAACTCGGCCGCCCAGTCCGTCGTACGCGAACTGGGCGACGGGCTCCGGCTTGTCATCGGCTTCAGCAAGGGCCGCCTGGTCCTGCGGATCCAGGACTACGTGGCGCGGGTCGACGCCCACCACAGGGACGGCGACGAGATGGTCCTGAGCGGCCATCTGCCGAGCCATCTGCGCCCGGCGGCCCTGCGCCTGACGCACAAGCACTCGTCGGCGGAGTTCGACTATCCGGTGACTCTGCCGGGCGACGACCGCTTCGACGTGCGCGTGCGCCTCGCGGACCTGGAGGACATCGCACCGACCCCGCATCTGGCCCCCAAGGAGGTCGAGCCCCCGCACGGCGACCGCTGGCAGGCCAACCTGGTCCTGCCGGACGGCAAGCTGAAGTCCCTGGCAGCGGCCCTCGACCTGCCGCCGGGCCGCTACACATCCCGCGAGGGCGGCCGCGAGCTGTGCGCATCGGCGAACGACCAGGGCCAACTGGTGATCGAGCTGACCCGCCAGCCGATCGCCGACCGGGTGGCGTGGAGCGCGGACGGCACGCTGACCATCGAGGGCACGGTCTCCGACACGAGCTGGGACGCGGCGGAACTGGTACTCAGACACAGCGGCCGCGACGAGGAACTGACCGTACCGGTGGAACGCACCGCAGGGCGCTTCCGGGGGGTGGTGGCACCCGGCGGCGGGGCACTGCGGGAGGGCCGGTGGTACGCGTTCCTGCGGGAGGCGGGCGGCGGGGA
>NZ_BAAAUG010000160.1:0-635 GCF_039533825.1 Streptomyces rectiviolaceus | reverse complement strand
AAGACCCCTGGCAGTTGCTGCGGGTCAGCGGCGTGCGCACGGAGCAGGCCGACGGGTTCGCGCGGGCGCTGCTCGGCGCGGAGTGCGGGCCCGACGACGAGCGCAGGGGACGCGCGGTCACCGCCTGGCTCCTGGAGCAGGCGGCCGTCGCGGGGCACACGGCCCTGGACGCGGCGGCGCTCACCGCCGCGCTCGGGCAGCGCGCCGTGCCCGATCCGGACGCGGCGGTGCAGAGCGCCATCGCGGAGGGCGACATCCTGGTCTTCCAGGACGCCGTCGAGACACCGGGAGCGCCTGCCCCCGTACAGGAAGCGGGCGATGGCGAGGGCGAGGAGACCGAGCAGCCGGTCCGCGTCCTGGTCGGCCTCGAGCAGTACGCCCTCGCGGAGGAGAGCCTCGCCGACGGACTCGCTCGGGTGATCAACTCCCTGCCCAAGGAGGAGGGTTCGGGCCCGCGGGCCGCCGACTGGGAGTCCGCGGCCGGCGAGGCTTCTGGTTCCACCGCCGAGCTGATCCGCGCGGTGGCCGGTCACGGGCTCGTCCTGCACACCGGCGGCGAGGCGGCACGCGCCGAGCCCGCCGCGCTGGTGAGGGCCGCGGCGGGTCTCGGCCTGCGGGCGTGGGCGGCCACACAC
>NZ_BAAAUG010000159.1:0-12259 GCF_039533825.1 Streptomyces rectiviolaceus | reverse complement strand
CAGCGCATGTGGTTCCTGGACCGCCTCAACCCCGGCAGCGCCGCCTACAACATCCCGGCGGCCGTGCGCATGCACGGCCCCCTTGACGTGGAGATCTGGCGCCGCAGCCTCGCCGAGATCGTCCGCAGGCACGAGTCGCTGCGCACCACCTTCGAGGAGGCCGACGGCGAGCCCGTGCAGGTCGTGCACCCGACCGGCGAGCTGGAGATGACCGTCGAGGCGTGCGAGCACCTGCACGGAACCGACGGCGAGGAGGGCGTCAAGGACCTCGCGCGCCGCGAGTTCGCCCGCCCCTTCGATCTGGGCACCGGGCCGCTCATGCGGATGAAGTTCCTCCGCCTGGCGCCCGACGAGCACGTCCTGCTGCTCACCATGCACCACATCGTCGCCGACCTGTGGTCGACATCGGTGCTGTTCGGCGAGCTGGTCGCCCTGTACCAGAGCTACCTGACCGGTACCGAGGCCGACCTGCCGAAGCTGACCGTCCAGTACGCCGACTACGCGGCGTGGCAGCGCGATCAGCTCGCCGGCCCAGGCTTCGCGGCCGAACTGGAGTACTGGAAGACGGCCCTCGACGGCGCCGCACCCATCCTCGAACTGCCCACCGACCGGCCCCGCCCCGCGGTGCTCGGCACCACCGGCGGTTCGCGGCCGTTCCAGTTGCCGCCCTCGGTGATGGACGGTGTGCGGGACCTGAGCAGGCGCACGGGAACCACCCCGTTCATGACGCTGCTCGCCGCCTACGTCGCCCTGCTGCACCGGTACAGCAGGCAGGAGGACGTCGTCGTCGGGGTCCCGGTGGCCAACCGCGGCCAGTCCCAGGTCGAGCAGCTCATCGGCTACTTCGTCAACACACTGGCGATCCGCAACGACGCCTCCGGAAACCCGACGTTCACCGAGTTGCTCGGACGGGTGCGCGGCGCGGCCCTCGGCGCCTTCGCCCACCAGGAACTGCCCTTCGAGCGGCTGGTGGAGGAACTGCGCCCGGAGCGGGACCTGTCGAGGTCACCCCTCTTCCAGGTGTCGTTCGTCTACCAGAACATCCCCGTGCCGGAGTTCGGCGTGGGTGGCCTGCGCCTGGAACTGATGGACGTGGCCAGCTCCACCGCGCGGTTCGACCTCGAACTGCAGGTGTTCGAGCAGGGCGACAGGCTCGGCGGATGGTTCGAGTACAACACCGACCTCTTCGACGCGGCCACGGTCGACCGCATGGGCAGCCACCTGAAGGTGCTGCTCGACAACGTGCTGCGCGACCCGGACCAGCCGATCCTGGACATCGCCCTGCTCACGGAGACAGAGCAACTGGCGCAGCACCAGGAACGGGCGGACACCCGCAACGAGTGGCCCGACGAGTTGCTCACCCACCAGCGCGTGGAGCAGCAGGCGGTGCTGCGGCCCGACGCCGAGGCGGTCCACTGCCAGGGCCGGACACTCACCTACGCCCAACTCGACGCTGCCGCCAACCAGCTGGCCCGCAGGCTCAGGAGCCATGGCGTCGCCCGCGACGTGATGGTCGGGGTCTGCCTGGAACGTTCGCTCGACATGGTCGTCGCGGTGCTGGCCGTGCTGAAGGCCGGCGGCGCGTACGTGCCCGTCGACCCCAAGCTGCCCAAGGACCGCATCGCGTTCATGATCGAGGACGCCGAACTGCCCGTCCTGATCACTCAGAGCTCGGTGGCACCAGGTCTGCCGCAGTCCGCGGCCGCGACGCTGTGCGTGGACGAGCTGCGCGATGAGCTCGCCGCCGAGTCCGCCGAGCCCCTCGGCGCGCCGGTCGACGGCGCGGACCTGGCCTATGTCATCTACACATCGGGCTCGACCGGCCGCCCCAAGGGGGTCCAACTGCCCCACCGGGCCCTGCGCAACCTCTTCTGGGCGATGAAGCAGTGGCCGGGCATCGACGCCGACGACAGCCTGATCGCGGTCACCACCCTGTCGTTCGACATCGCCACCCTGGAGCTGCTGCTCCCGCTCGTCGAAGGCGCTCGCGTGGTGCTCGCCACGCGAGAGGTGGCCACCGACGGCAAGCTGCTTGCCGAGGAGATGGCCGCCACCGGCGCCACGATGATGCAGGCCACCCCCTCCACGTGGCGGATGCTGCTCGATGCCGGATGGCCGGGCCGCCCGGGACTGCGCGGGCTGATATGCGGCGAGGCGCTGCCCCCCGATGTGGCGCGGCGCCTGCTGGACAGCGGCGTGGAGCTGTGGAACATGTACGGCCCCAGCGAGACCACCATCTACTCACTGGGCACCCGGATCGTGGACGAGACGATCACCATCGGCCGGCCCATAGCCAACACCGAGGTGCACATCCTCGATCCCGAGGGGCGCCCGGTGCCCTCAGGCGTCCCCGGCGAACTGTGCATCGGCGGCAGCGGTCTCGCCCGCGGCTACATCAACCGTCCGGAACTGACGGCGCAACAGTTCGTCCGCAACCCCTTCGCGTCCGATGTCGCCGACCGCCTGTACCGCACCGGCGACCTGGTACGGCGCCGGGTTGACGGCACCATCGACTACCTCGGCAGGCTCGACCACCAGGTCAAGCTGCGTGGCTACCGGATCGAGCTCGGCGAGATCGAATCGGTGCTCATGCGCCAGGACCAGGTGAAGGACACCGTCGTCGTGGTCCGCGAGGATCAGCCGGGGGATCAGCGTCTGGTGGCCTACGCGGTGCCCGCGGTGCCCTCGGTGCCCGCTGTGCCCGCTGCGGTCGCCGGAGCCGACGACGAGCTGCGCCGCCGACTGCGCTCGGCACTGGCGGAGAAGCTGCCCGACTACATGGTCCCGTCCGCGTTCGTGTTCCTCGACGCGCTGCCGCTGACCCCCAGCGGCAAGACCGACCGCGGCGCGCTGCCCGCGCCCGACGGGCAGGAGACCCGTACGGCGGCGGCCTACGTCGCGCCTCGTGACGCCGAGGAAGAGGCCCTGTGCGACCTGTTCGCCGAGGTGCTCGCGGTGCCCACGGTGGGCATCGACGACGGCTTCTTCGCCCTCGGCGGGCACTCGCTGCTGGCCACCCGGCTGGTGGCACGGATCCGCTCCACCCTCGGTGTGGAGCTGCCGGTACGCGCCCTGTTCGAGAAGCAGAGCGTGGCCGAACTGGCTGAGCTCGTGCGTCAGGGCAGCGGCGATGCGCGGCCCGCGCTGAGCCGGGTCACCCGGCCCGACCCGCTGCCGCTGTCGTTCGCCCAGCGACGGCTGTGGTTCCTGCACCAGATCGAAGGCCCCTCGCCCACGTACAACCTTCCCATGGTGCTGAGCCTGACCGGGGCACTGGACGTGGGCTGCCTGCGGGCCGCCCTCGCCGATGTCGTC
Organism: Streptomyces rectiviolaceus; assembly: GCF_039533825.1. NCBI lineage: Bacteria > Bacillati > Actinomycetota > Actinomycetes > Kitasatosporales > Streptomycetaceae > Streptomyces > Streptomyces rectiviolaceus. The sequence continues at coordinate 8,944 of NZ_BAAAUG010000159.1, read as the reverse complement.
GCCCGTCACGAGGCGCTGCGCACCGTCTTCCCGGACACCGGCGGACCGGCGAGCCAGCACATTCTCGAACCGGGGCAGGCACGCCCCGGACTCGCGGTCACCGAGGTCACCGAAGCCGGCCTGGACGACGCGGTGGCGAACGCGGTCCGCCACTCCTTCGACCTGACCCGGGAGATCCCGCTGCACGCGGAGCTTTTCGCGGTCGGTCCCGACGCGCATGTCCTGGCCGTCGTCGTGCACCACATCGCCGCGGACGGCTGGTCGCTCGCGCCCCTGCGGCACGACCTGGCCGTCGCCTACCGGGCGCGCCGTGCCGGCCATGCCCCCCAGTGGGCACCGCTGCCGGTGCAGTACGCCGACTACGCCCTGTGGCAGCGGCAGTATCTCGGTGAGCCGGACGACCCCGAGAGCGCATGGTCGCGGCAACTCGACTACTGGCGCGGCGCGTTGGACGGTCTTCCGGAACGGATCGCCCTGCCGGTGGACCGCCCGCACCCGGCCGAGGCGTCCCACGACGGGGACACGATCACCTTCCAGTGGGACGCGGACCTGCACGAAGGACTCGCCCGGCTGGCCCGCGGCTGCGACGTCAGTATGTTCATGGTCCTCGACGCGGCCCTTGCGGTGCTGCTCAACCGCCTCGGCGCGGGCCGGGACATCCCCATCGGTGTGGCGAACGCGGGCCGCGACGACCAGGCCACCGAGAACCTGATCGGCTTCTTCGCCAACACCCTGGTCCTGCGTACGCAGATCTCGCACCAGCAGACCTTCCGGCAACTGCTCGCCGCGGTGCGGGAACGCACCCTGGACGCGCTCGCGCACCAGGACATCCCGTTCGAGTCCCTGGTGGACAGCCTGCGGCCGTCCCGGACCATGTCCCACCACCCGCTGGTCCAAGTCATGCTGTCCTGGCAGAGCGTGGCCGACGAGACACTGGACCTGCCCGGCATCGAGGCGTCGCCGCTGGTGAAGAGCACCGGCACGGCACGCATGGATCTGGTCCTCCTGCTGCACGAGCGCCTCACGAGCGACGGCGCCGCGGGCGGGATCGACGGCGGCTTCGAGTACAACGCCGACGTCTTCGACCCGGAGACGGTGCGCACCATGCTCGGCAGGCTGCGGCAGGTGGTCCTCGCGATGATCAGCGACCCGGACCAGCCGGTCGGCGGCGTCGATCTGCTCACCCCGGCCGAGCGGCACCGCGTGCTCGAGGAGTGGAACGGAACGGGCGGGAAGGAGCCGACCGCCGGTCTGCCCGAGCTCTTCGAGGCCCAGGCCGCCCGCACCCCTGACGCCGTCGCGATCAGCTGCGGCGACGAGCGGCTGACCTACCGCGAGCTCTCCCGGACCGCGGACCGGCTCGCCGCACGGCTGCGTGCGCTGGGGGTGGGTGCCGACGGTGCCGAGGACGCGGTGTGCCTGCTGATGGAACGGTCGGTGCGGGTACCTGTGGCCATCCTGGCCGTGCTCAAGGCCGGTGGTGTGTACGTGCCGCTGGATCCCCGCTACCCCGAGTCGCGTATGCGGCTGATCATGGAGGACGCGGGAGCGGACGTACTCCTCGTGGACGGAGACGCGCTTGGACACCCCGCCGTCGACGGCGTGCGAGTGCTCGACGTGAGCGCCGAACTGTCCGCCACCGACGCCGCGGTCGAGCCCGGCACCCTGACGCCCCCGGGCGGCCCGGACCGGCTGGCCTACATCATGTTCACCTCCGGTTCCACCGGACGGCCCAAGGGCGTGGCGGTCACCCACCGCAACGTCGCGAGCCTGGCCGCCGACCACACCTGGCGCAACGGCAACCACACCCGCGTACTGATGCACGCCCCGACCGCGTTCGACGCCTCCACCTACGAACTGTGGGTGCCCCTGCTGTCCGGCGCGGAGGTCGTCGTCGCGCCGGCCGGGGAACTCGACCCGGAGGTGCTGCTCGGCACCATCCGCGAGCGGGGCGTGACGTCGGCGTTCTTCACCGCCGCACTCTTCAACCTGCTCGTCGAGCACGACGCCACGGCCCTGTCAGGCATGCGCGAGGTGATGGCCGGCGGCGAGGCGCTGTCGCCACCCGTGGTCGCCAAGGCACTGGCCGCCTGGCCCCGGACCGTACTCACCAACGGGTACGGGCCGACGGAGACGACCACGTTCGCCGTGCTGCACAGCATGAGCGAGATGACCGACGGCACCGTGCCGATCGGCACACCGATGGACGACACCCGTGCCTACGTCCTGGACGAGCGGCTGCGCCCGGTGCCGGTCGGCGTCCCCGGCGAGCTCTACCTCGCCGGATCGGGCCTGGCCCGCGGCTACTTCGCCAAGCCCGGCCTGACCGCTCAGCGCTTCGTCGCCTGCCCCTACGGCGCAGCCGGCGAGCGCATGTACCGGACTGGTGACCTGGTCCGCTGGCGCGCCGACGGCACCATCGAGTACCTCGGCCGCACCGACGACCAGGTCAAGATCCGCGGCTTCCGCATCGAACCGGGCGAGATCGAGAACGCGCTCGGCGCCCATGAGGCCGTCGCGGACGCGGCCGTACTGGTCCACGACAAGCCCTCGGGCGGCAAAGACCTCGTCGGCTACGTCGTGCTCGCCGACGGAGCCGCCGCTGAACCCGCCCAGCTGCGCTCCTTCGTGGCCGAACGGCTGCCGCAGTACATGGTGCCGGTAGCGGTGATGGTGCTCGACGCGTTCCCGGTGACGACGAACGGCAAGCTCGACCGCCGCGCACTGCCTGCACCGGACCTGGGCGCGGGCGCCGAATCCCGCGCCGCGCGGACGCCGGTCGAGCAGACCCTGTGCACCGTGTTCGCCGACGTGCTCGGGCTGCCCGATGTCGGCGCCGAGGCCGGATTCTTCGACCTGGGCGGCGACAGCATCCAGGCCACCCAACTAGTCGCACAGTCGCGCACCGCCGGTCTCGTGTTCACCGTCCGGGACGTGTTCACGCACCAGACGGCGGCCGGTATCGCGCAGGTGGCGCGGGCGGCCGACGAGGAGGCCGCCGCGAGCGTCGCGGACGTCGGCACCGGCGCCATCGCGCCGCTGCCCATCCTGGAACGCCAGCGCCAACTGGGCGGCTGCGCCGTCGGCTTCGACCTCTCCACGACCGTCGGCCTGCCGGTCGGCATCGACGAGGCCCGGCTGATCACGACGCTGCAGGCGGTCGTCGACCAGCACGACGCCCTGCGCACACGGCTGGTGACCGAGCCCGACGGGCAGTGGTCGCTGCACGCGGCACAAGCAGGCACGCCGCGCATCGCCGACGTACTGCGCCGGGTGGACACCAGTGGCCTGGACAACGCGGACACCCACGCCCTGATCACCGAGGAGACGGCCGCGGCCAAGCGGCGCCTCGACCCGGCCGCGGGCGCGATGCTGCAGCCGGTGTGGTTCGACGCCGGACCGGGACGCCCGGGCCGACTGCTGCTCGCCGTACACCACTTCGCCGTCGACGGTGTGTCATGGCGGATCCTGCTGTCCGACATCGCCGTCGCCTGGGACGCGGTGTCCGCCGGCCGTGAGCCGGTCCTGGCACCGGTGACGACGTCACTGCGCGGCTGGGCGGAGCGGGTGGCCACCGGCCCCGCCATCGCCCGGCACCGCGCGGAACTCCCGGCGTGGCAGGACATCCTGCAGGGCGCCCAGCCCCTGGTCGCCGGAGAACTGGACGGGGAGCGTGACGTCACCGGCACCGAGGGACGCCTCTCGGTGACCCTGTCCGCCGAGGACTGCGCACCGCTGGTCACGCAGGTGCCCGCCGTGTTCCGCCGCGGAATCCAGGACGTGCTGCTGACCGCCTTCGGCCTCGCCGTCGGGCGGTGGCGGGCCTGCCGTGACGACTCGGCCGCCTCGGACGCCGGCCCGGTGGTCCTGGACGTGGAGAGCCACGGCCGGCACGAGCACCTGGTCGACGGCGTCGACCTGTCACGCACGGTGGGCTGGTTCACCAGCGTCCACCCGGTGCGCCTCGAGGCCACCGCGCTGCCCTGGCACGACGTCACCGGCGCGGGCGACGAGCTCGCGGCCGCGGTCGCCCGCACCGGCGAGCAGCTGCGGGCCATCCCCGGCAACGGCCTCGGCTTCGGCCTGCTGCGCTACCTGGACCCGCGGACGGCGCCCCTGCTCGCGGCACTGCCGACGCCGCAGGTGCTCTTCAACTACCTCGGCCGGGTGCCCGTCACCGACGAGGAGAGGCCCTGGCTCCCGCTGCGCGACGACACCGGCTCCGGCACCACCGGGGCCCGGCCGCTGTCCCACCCGCTGGAGATCAACGCCGTCACTCAGGACGGCCCTGACGGGCCGCAGCTGGTGGCCAACTGGAGCTGGGCCACTTCGCTGCTCGGCGAGGACGAGGTCCGCGAGCTCGCGGACGCCTGGTTCGACGCACTGCGCGCCCTCACCCGGTGCGCGGAGGGCGTCGAGAACGGCACCGTCAAGCTGCCCCGCCACCAGGACACACCCGTCGCGGCCATCGGGGCGGCCGACCTGCTGAACGCCCCGATCCCCAAGGCCGACCGCAGCGACGGCACCGGTCTCTCCTTCGGACAGCTGGAGTTCCTGCTGCAGCCGGTGGGCCCCAACCACGCGCACCACGCCGTCATCACCGCATTCCGTGTACGCGGTGAGCTCGATGCCGCCGCCCTGCGCCGTGCCCTGGACGACCTGGTGCGCCGCCACGACATTCTGCGCACCCGCTACGTTCAGCAGGGCTCGGCGACGCAGCAGTTCGCCGACGGCAGGCCCGAGTGGCAGCTCGACACCGTCGAACTGCGCGCGTACCAGGGGCAGGCACAGCGCGAGCAACTGCATGCCCTGCTCACCGAGGAGACCAAGAAGACGTTCCGCATCGAGGACGGCAACCTCGTGCGTGGTCTGCTCGTGCGACTGGCCGACCAGGAACACGCGCTGGTCCTCGTCGCCCACCACATCCTGGTGGACCACTGGGGTTTCCTCGTGGTCTTCGACGAGCTCGCCAAGCTGTACGAGGCCCACGCGGCAGGACGCCCGCCGCAACTGCCCGAGGTCATGGTCCAGCACCTGGACTACGCGGCATGGGAGCAGGGACTGCTGGCCAGCGGCGCACTCGACGAACACGTCGAGCACTGGCGCACCGAGCTGGACGGGGCGGCGCGCACGCTGGACTTCGCAGCACCGCACCACCAACTCGACGACTTCATCGAGGGGTTCAGCCACAGTGTCGTGGTCGGCGCCGATGTCATGGCGGCGGTGAAGGAGGCCGCCCGCAGCGAGGGCGTGACCCTGTTCATGATGCTGATGTCGGCGTTCCACGTGCTGCTGCACAGCTACTCGGGCGCGACGGACATCGCGGTGAGCCACCCACTGGCCGGCCGCGAACGACCGGAGACCGAGTCGATGGCGGGCCCGTTCATCAACATCATCCTCAACCGTTCGCGCATGTCGGACGACCCCACGTTCCACGAGCTGGTCCAGCAGGTCCTGCACGGCGAGCTCGACGCCTACTCGCACCAGAACGTGCCGGTGCGCGCGCTGGTGCACGACGGCGTCATCGGGGACGGCAACCAGCTTCCCCTGCGCGTCATGCTCAATCTGCTCGGCGTGCCCGCCAAGACGCTGACCCTGCCCGGGCTCGAGGTGACACCACTGGACGTGCGGGTCGGCGACGTGACACCGCTCCCCGAGCTGATCACCGCCATCGAGCCCCACAACCTCGACCTCTACCTGGTGGCCCGCGACGTCGAGGGCGAACTGCACGGCCTGTGGGTGTACTCGCCGGACTACATCGCGCCGCCCGTCATGGGCGCGCTGGTCCGCCAGTGGCCGCGCGTACTCGAACTGGTCGCGCATCACCCCGAGTTGACGGTGTCGCAACTGCGCGAGCAGCTGCGCGCCGAGCAGGACGAAACCTCCGACACGGACAGCGACCGCTGAGCGGCGCCGACCGGCAGGCCTCATCCATCACCAGACCAGCCGTTGCCCCATCGCGGCGGAATGCAGAGAGCATGACTGAGACCACACTTGTCGTCACCAACGGGCTGCCCACGCTCCGGGAGCGGCCCCTGGACCCACCCGGTGTGCTGCGCTCCCAGGGACCGATCGGCCGGATGACCTTCCCCGACGGATACGAGGGCTGGCTCGTCACCGGATATCAGCAGGGCCGGCAGATCCTGGCCGACAAACGGTTCAGTTCGGCCGCTTCCCACAAGCACCTGGCGTTCCCCTCCGACCGTCCGTCGGACCTCGAGGCGGACATACCCGGTCTGTTCGAGCACATGGACCCGCCGGACCACACCCGGTTCCGGCGTCGCCTTGCCGGCCAGTTCACCGTGCGCCGGATGCGCCAGCTCGCCTCCCGGATCGAGGAGATCACCGCGCACTACTCCGACGCGATGCTGCGCAAGGGGCCGCCAGCGGATCTGGTCGCGGACTACGCGGTGCCGGTGTCCTCACAGGTGATCTGCGAACTCCTCGGGGTTCCGGTCGCCGACCGGGACCGGTTCGTCGCCGACTCGGATGACCTGCTGCGCCTGGACATCGCCCCGCAGGAGGCACAAGCCGCGCTGAAGAGCCTCGTCGACCTCACCGGTGAGCTGCTCATGCGCAAAAAGGCCGAACCGGCCGACGACGTGCTCAGCGTGCTGGTGTCCGGCGACGACATCACCGTGGAGGAGTCCATCGGAGCCACGTTGCTGCTCCTGGTCGCCGGGCACGAGACCACGGCCAGCATGCTCTCGCTCGGCACGTACGCACTGCTGAACAACCCTGACCAGATGGCGCTGCTGCGCGCGGACGAATCGCTGGTCGAGAGCGCGGTCGAGGAGCTGTTGCGCTTCCTGACCATCGTGCACGTGGGCGTACAGCGCACCCCGACCGAGGACGTGGAGATCGACGGGGTGACGCTGCGCAAGGGGGAGACGGTGCTGATCCATCTTCCCAGCGCGAACCGCGACCCGGGCCAGTTCACCGACCCCGACCGTCTCGACGTCACCCGAGGCGGCCACAGCCACCTCACCTTCAGCCACGGCATCCACCAGTGCCTCGGGCAGCAACTGGCCCGCCTGGAGCTGCGCATCGGCTACACCGCCCTGCTGCGGCGCTTCCCCGACCTGCGCATCGCCGGGGACCCGCAGGAGATCCCGATGCGTTCCGACATGGCCGTCTACGGCGTGCACCGGCTGCCGGTGACCTGGTGACCGGCCCGACGACGAGGAGTGCACGATGACGAACCCGTTCGACACCCCCGACACCGCATACCGCGTTCTGGTCAACGAACAGCAGCAGCACAGCCTCTGGCCCCGGGACCTGCCTGCGCCGGGTGGCTGGTCGCCGGTGTTCGGGCCGGACACGCGGGACGCCTGCGTCGCCTACGTGGACTCGAACTGGGGCGACATGCGGCCGGCCTCGATACGGACAGCCGGATGACCACCGTGGCGGAAGAGCGTTCCCCCCTGCGGAGTTGGCAGTTCCGCAGGGTCATCGCCGCGGAGTTCACCTCCTCCATCGGCACCCAGATGACCACGCTCGCGCTGCCGTGGTTCGTCCTCATGACCACAGGCTCACCGGCCCGGATGGGACTGGTGTTCCTGATCCAGATCCTGCCGGTGCCGCTGCTCGCCATGCCGGCGGGGCTGCTCGTCGCCCGCTGGGGCGCCCGTCGCGTCACGATCGCAGGTGACCTGTCCAGCGCGCTGCTGACAGCGGCAGTACCCACCTTGTACGTAGCCGACATGCTGCCGTTCTGGGCGCTCCTGGTGATCGTGGCGCTCATCGGCTGCGTCGCGTCGGCGTATCTGTCGGCCCAGCGCATGCTGCTGACCGAGTCCATCGGACTCGATGAAGGGGTCGTCACCGCGGGCAATGCCCTGTTCGAGACGGCGACCTCCACGGCGCGCCTGGTCGGCCCGGCGGTCGCCGGCTTCCTGATCGCACAGTTCGGCGCGCTCAACGTGCTGTGGATCGACGCCGCGTCGTTCGCGGTGTCGGCCGCCTTGCTGGTCGGGTTGCCACGCCACACCCCGGCCTCGGAGCCGTCGTCCTCGCACCACATGGCCGATGGCGTGCGCTACCTCTTCCGGGACCGGGTGCTGCGCACCCTCGCGTTCGCCGCGCTCGGGTACGGCATGCTCATGCCCGTCGTGATGCTGGCGCTGCCCGTGCTGGCCAAGAACCGCTACGACGCCGACCCACACGTCGCCGGATGGCTGTTGGCGGCCTGGGGCGGCGGCACGGCACTGGGCACCGTTGTCGTCGCCCGGCTCGCCCGCCGGTGCACCCCCGTCCGGCTGGCAGCCGCGGGCGGCGTGGGCGCGGCGGTCGTGCTGTGGTTCCTGCCGTGGGACCAGCCGGTCACCACGCTGGCGGTGACCGTGGCGGCCGGCTGCATGTTCCTGCCCGCGGTGACCGCGCCGGCGGTCGCGCTGATGATGCTGCGCCCGCCGGAACACCTGCGCCCCCACGTGGTCCCCGTGTTCGGCGCCGCGGTCTTCGTCGCGAGCCCGATCGCCTACGGCGTGGCCGGCGTGTTGTTCGAGCATCTCGCCGTGAGCACGGTGCTCACGGCGGTTGCGGTGGGGGCCAGCCTCTGCGCGTTGCTGCTGCTCGGCCTGGCGCGCCGCACCGAGCCAGGCCCTGAGGCGGGCGGCCCCAGTGCCGCCCGACCGACAGTCGGCGGAACCGACCTGACGACCACTCACCAACAGGAGCGATGATGCCGCATCATCATGGCAGCGGGTCCGGACAGAGATCCAGGCAGAAACTGCCCTCGCTCACCGGAGTGCGGTTCTTCGCCGCGGCGCTCGTCTTCTTCTTCCATGCGTCGCTCCCCGAAGTCCTGGGCGTGTTCGAGGACCCGGGTTTCGCCGACGGCTACGCGCAGGCGTTGAGCAAGGTCGGCTTCGTGGGAGTGTCCTTCTTCTTCATCCTCAGCGGGTTCGTGCTGGCCTGGTCGGCGCGGCCGGAGGACACACTG
>NZ_BAAAUG010000158.1:59082-89822 GCF_039533825.1 Streptomyces rectiviolaceus | reverse complement strand
CTCCGCGCCGGTGGCGGCGTCCGTGCCGCGGCAGGGGGCGTGGCGCAGGCTGGTCACCTGGTGGCGGGGTTACTGACCGCCCGCTGACGGGTTCGCCCAGCTCTCGTACGAGGTCCAGGCGCCCAACTCGCGTGCGCTGACGAAGCGATGGTCGGCGCCCGTGACGGGGTCCGTGAACTCCAGGACGCGGGACAGGAGTTGAAGGGGCCGCCGGAAGTCGTCCGGCGGCACCGGGCCCGTCACCAGCGGGTAGACCGGATCGCCGAGGATCGGCAGGCCCAGGGCGTTCATGTGTACCCGCAGCTGGTGGGTGCGGCCGGTGTGCGGGGTGAGCCGGTAGCGCGCCAACACGCCCTTGTGCTCGGCGAGTTCGACGTGGCTCTCGCTGTTGGGCTCGGCGCCGGGGACTTCGTAGGCGGCGATGATGCCGCGCTCCTTGACGATGTGGCTGCGCACGGTGCGGGGGAGTGTGACTCCGGGGTCGTGGGCGGCCACGGCCTCGTACTCCTTGCGCACCCGCCGCTCTCCGAACAGCGTTTGGTACGCGCCGCGTTCCTCGGGTCGCACGGTGAAGAGGATCAGCCCCGCGGTGAGCCGGTCGAGGCGGTGCGCGGCGCCGAGCGCGGGGATGCCGAGCTCCCTGCGGAGCCGGGCCAGTGCGGTCTCGGTGACGTGACTGCCGCGGGGCATGGTCGCGAGGAAGTGGGGCTTGTCGGCGACGACGATGTGCTCGTCGCGGTACACCACGTCAATGCCGTACGGCACCGGAACCTCGTCCGGCAGATCCCGGTGGAACCACACGAAGGCACCGGGCACATAGGGAGCGTCCGGCGCCACGGGGAGCCCGTCCACGCCGACGACGAGACCGTCCCGCAGCATCCCGTCGATCACCCCGGGCCCGGCCTTGAGCCGCTCGACGAGATGATCCCGCACGGTCGCCCACGCTCCGTCGGCCGGCAGCTTGACCCGCACGGGGTCGACGCCGCGCCGCTGCGGCAGGGGAGAGGGCGGGATTCGGTGCTTACGGGTCACAACGGGCAAGAGTACGGGGCCGGTCTTGGGCGGCCTGCCGTCTTCCCCAGGTGCCGCCTTCCCCAGGTCAGGAGCCCGTGGCCCGGTGCGGCCCGTCCCCGTGGATGCGCGCGTGCAGATGCATGTCGTGCCAGCCGTCCGCGTGCAGCGCCGCACTGCGCTTGGTGCCCTCCGGCGTGAAGCCGGACTTGAGCGCGACGCGGCAGGAGGCCTCGTTGGCCGTGGCATGGGTGAGTTCCAGGCGATGGAAGCCGGCTTCGTCGAAGGCCCAGTCGCTCAGCGCCGTGAGGGCGCGCGGGGCGATGCCCCGGCCGCGGGCCGACGGCATGGTCCAGTAGGCGACTTCGGCCTGCCCGTCGCCGAGCATGATGTGGCGCAGCGAGATCCGGCCCACCACCTCGTCCGTCGTGGCGTCGGCGACGGCCCAGTGCGCGTCGCGCTCCTCGGGCCAGGCCTTGCGCCAGTCGTCGATCCAGCCGCGGGCCTCGTCGACGGAATCGGCCTCGCGGGGGTGCCAGTGCTGGAGCACCGGGTCCTGGAACGCCTCGTACACGGCGGGCGCGTCGTCGGGCGACCAGGGGCGGATGATCAGCCCGCCGGGGGCGGGGATGGCCGGCTGCTCCTGGTGGGCGAGGGTGCCGGCTGTGACGACGTCCGGGATCTTGAAGGGCATGGGCTCATCGTGTCAGCGGGGACGCCGCGGCACGTAGTGGTTTTGTGGGCGCCCGATTCGCGATACATCGTGTATTGACCCTGCTCCGGGACTCGCGATATGTTCGTGTGCGGATATTCGGAAGCGAGGTGGGTCTGATGGCGGCGAAGCGCCGGAAGCTCGGCAATCCGCTGGCTCTTGCCGTGATGGTGGTGCTCACCCAGAAGCCCATGCATCCGTACGAGATCGCGCAGACCCTGCGCCGTCAGGGCAAGGACGCCACGACAAAGATCAACTACGGCTCGCTGTACACCGTCGTCCAGAACCTGGAGAAGCACGGCTTCGTCGAGGTCACGGACGTGGAGCGGCAGGGCAACCGGCCCGAGCGGACCCTGTACGGCATCACGGACGCCGGTCGGGAGGAGATGACCGAATGGCTGTCCGACCTGATCGCGGTCCCGGCGCGCGAGTATCCGATCTTCGAGACCGCTCTCTCGCTCATGGGGGTCATCCCCCCCGACGAGGTGGTGCGCCTGCTCGACGAGCGGGTCGTCTCCTTGGAGGTGCAGGCGGCCAGTTCCCGTGGGGCGCTGGACAAGCTGTACGAGACGCTGCCACGGGTCTTCCTGGTGGAGGTCGAGTACCAACTGCACATGGTCGAGGCGCAGGCCGAGTGGGTCCGCGGCTTCCTCGACGAGGTCAGAAGCGGTGAGCTCGGCGGCATCGACGGGTGGCGCAGCTTCCATGAGACGGGGCAGGTCCCGCCCGAATTCCAGGTCCTTGAAGACACGGGAGGCGTGGAGGACGTAGCAGACAAGAAGCAATGAGAAAGACCCCGGCGGGAGCTGTTGGAGCAGCCCCCGCCAGGGTCTCGAACCCCGGACCGGACCTGCCGTGAAGCGGGCCAGGCGATCGAGGTGCGGCACACCAAGGATAGCCCGGCGCTCTTCACGCGGATCGGCTCGGCGTACCCCGGCGTACCCGAAACCGGCGTACCCCGTACCCGGCTTCGGCGTACCCCGTACCCGAAACCGCTCACGCAGAAGAGAGCTGTCGTCATGAGCATCAGCAGTACGTCCGCGCCGCCGCCCGCGGTCCAGGCGCGCCGACTCGTCAAGACCTATCCGGGCGGCGTCACCGCCCTCACCGGCATGGACATCACGGTCGAGCCGGGCACCGTCTTCGGGCTCCTCGGCCCGAACGGCGCCGGGAAGTCCAGCACCGTCAAGATCCTCACCACCCTCGCCCGCCCCGACTCGGGCACCGCCACCGTCGCGGGCCATGACGTCCTGCGCCACCCCGGCCGGGTGCGCCGCGCGATCGGCGTGGTCGCCCAGAAGTCCGGGGCCGACCCGATGGCCACCGGCCGGGAGAACCTTCAACTCCAGGGCAGGCTCTACGGGTTGCGGGGAGCGGCGCTGGACAGGCGCGTCGACGGGCTGCTCGATCGCTTCGCCCTCGCCGATGCGGCCAAGCGTCAGGTCAAGGGCTACTCCGGCGGGATGCAGCGGCGTCTGGATGTCGCGCTCGGCCTGGTGCACCGGCCCGAAGTCCTCTTCCTCGACGAGCCGACGACGGGTCTCGACCCCGAGGCGCGTACGGCCATGTGGGACGAGATCGCCCGCCTGGCGGGCGACGAGGGGCTCACCATCCTCCTCACCACGCACTACCTCGAAGAGGCCGACCGCCTTGCCGAGCGCATCGCCATCGTCGACCGCGGCCATGTCGTCGTCGAGGGCACACCGGGCGAGCTGAAGGGTGAACTCCGCGGTGACGCCGTGCACTTGGAGCTGCGCGAGCCGGTCGGATCCGCGGGCCGCACCCTCCTGACGGGTGCGCTGTCCGGGGTGTCCGGCGTGCACGAGGTGCTGCTCGAAGGGCGCCGCGTCAGCGTGCGCGCGGACGACGGGGCCGCCGCGGTGCCCGCGCTGCTCGCCGTTCTGGACCGGGCGGGTACCGCGGTGGCCTCGGCCACCGTGGCGCGGCCCTCGCTCGACGACGTCTATCTGCGGTACGCCGGGCGCCGCTACTCGGAGGCCCAGGCCGCATCGCCGGAACCCGCCCTGGCCGCCGCGGGAGGTGCCCGATGAGTGAGGCCCTCACCCAGACCTGGTTCATGACGCAGCGTCAACTGACGGCGTTCGTACGGCAGCCCGCGTATCTCCTGATCACGCTGATCCAGCCGGTCGTCTGGCTGTTCCTGTTCGGCAATCTCTTCAAGAAGGTCGTCGAGCTCGGCGGCTTCGGCACCACGTCCTATCTCGACTACCTCGTACCGGGCGTCGTGGTGATGAGCGCGCTCAGCTCCAGCATGTGGGCGGGCATGGGCACGCTCGAAGAGATCGAGCGCGGCACGCTCAACCGCTTTCTGACCACGCCGGTCAGCAGGGGCGCGCTGATGAACGCCAACATCGTGCACAACGGCATCAGTACCGCCCTGCAGTCCGTGATCATCGTTCTGCTCGGCATGCTCGGCGGGGCCGGGTATCCCGGTGGCGTCGGCGGTGTCGCGATACTGATCGTCGCCGCCGTGCTGCTCGGTGCGGTGTTCGGCGCGTTCTCCAACGCGCTGGGCATGCTGGTGCGCCAGCGCGAGTCGATCATCGGCATCAACACGTTCCTGCTGCTGCCGCTGACGTTCCTGTCGTCGGCGTTCATGGCGCCGGCGCAGATGCCGTCGTGGATGCGGCACCTCGCCGACTTCAATCCGCTCAACTGGGCGATGGTCGCGGGCCGTTCGGCGATGTCGGCCGAGCCCGACTGGGGCCAGGTGCTCGGCCGGGGCGGGGCGCTGCTCGCGCTGACCGTCCTCGCGGTGTGGCTCTCGACCCGTACTTTCAGGGCGTACCAGAAGTCGGTCTAGCGGACACATCCCCTTGAGGGGAGGCGGGTTCAGGAGCCGGTCGCCGCCGCGGGCGTCTCCTGCTCCGCCTCCACCTGCGCGTTCCAGTCACGCTTGGAGGCCTGCCAGCCGTCCTCGTTGTGGCCGAGGCGCCAGTAGCCGGAGATCGAGAGGCGCTCGCGCGGCACCTCGCGCTCCACGCGGAGGTAGCGGCGGAGCTCCTTCACGAAACCGGCCTCGCCGTGCACGAACGCCTGCACGTCGCCCGCCGGGAAGTCGAGGGAGCGTACGGCCTCGACGAGCGCCTCGCCCACGGGGCGCTCGCCGCGGTGCAGCCACTCGATCTCCGCGACCGAGCTGACCTTCTGCTCCTCGTCCGCGTCGGCGACCTCCACGAAGGCGTACGCCTTGGCGCCCTCGGGCAGTGCCTCGAGGGCGGCGGCGATGGCGGGCAGCGCGCTCTCGTCACCGGCGATCAGGTGCCAGTCGGCCTCGGCGTCCGGGGCGTACCCACCGCCCGGGCCGAGGAAGCGGACCGTGGTGCCCGGCTGTACGCGCTTGGCCCACGGTCCTGCCAGGCCCTCGTCGCCGTGGATGACGAAGTCGACGGCGAGCTCGCGGGTCTGCGGGTCCCAGGAGCGCACCGTGTATGTCCGCGTCACGGGCCACTGGTCGCGAGGGAACTCCTCGCGGATCCGCTGGATGTCGAAGGGCTCCGGATAGGTCACGCCATCGGCGTCGAAGAGCAGCTTCACGTAGTGATCGGTGGAGTCGCCCGCCGTGAACTCGGCGAGGCCGTCGCCGCCCAGGACCACGCGCTGCATGTGCGGGGTGAGTCGCTCGGTGCGCACCACCTGCGCGACGTGAATCTTCGGTGCCTTGCGTGCCGGACGTTCTGCCATGGCGGCGGCCTCCCCTGATCAAATGTTGCTTAGGCTTACCTAAGCTAACACCTCAGCCCAGGAGAGTCCTCAGCCTTGGAGAGTCCTCAGGCTTCGAGAGTCGTGAGCAACCGCTTCAGCGCACCGCCGAGGTTCCACCGCGCGGCCAGCTCGTCCAGGGCCGCGGGATCGCGGGGCTCGGCGGGCAGCGCGAGGTCGACGTCCGGCAGCGGTACGTCGCCCGCGACGCGGACGACCGTCGGCGCGACGGCCACATAGGCGCGGGATTCGTTGAGCCGCTTGCGCTGAGAGGGCGTCAGCTTGCTCATCGGGTCGTCCACCGCGGCCATGATTCCGGCCAGATTTCCGTACGCGTCGAGCAGCTTGGCCGCTGTCTTCTCGCCAATGCCGGGCACGCCGGGCAGGCCGTCGCTCGGGTCGCCGCGCAGCAGGGCCAGGTCGACATAGCCGGAGCCGTCCACTCCGTACTTCTCGCGGAGCCAGGCCTCGTCCGTGAGCTGGAGGGAGCCGACGCCCTTGAGGGGGTAGAGGACGCGGACGCCGCGTTCGTCGTCGACCAGCTGATAGAGGTCGCGGTCGCCGGTGACGATGTCGACCGGGCCCGTGGCGCGGCCGGCGTAGGTGCCGATCACGTCATCGGCCTCGTACGACGGCACGCCGACGCGGGCGATGCCGAGTGCGTCCAGGACGTCCTCGATGATCGGGACCTGCGGGGAGAGGGTGTCCGGGGTCTCCTCCGTGTCCGGGCCCTGCTCGACCTCCTCGGCGACGCGATGCGCCTTGTACGACGGGATCAGCTCGACCCGCCAGTGCGGGCGCCAGTCCGCGTCCATGCAGGCGACCAGGTCGTCCGGGCGGTGGTCCTGGACGAGCCGGGCGATGAAGTCGAGCAGACCGCGCACCGCGTTGACCGAAGTGCCGTCCGGGGCCTTCACGGAATCGGGGACCCCGAAATAGGCCCGGTAGTACAAGGACGCCGTGTCGAGCAGCATGAGCCGCCGCGTTCGCTGAGTCACCTTCGCATCATGCCGCACCGCACTGACAGCGCACCGTCACCGGACCCGTCAAGACATTGTTTCCGCCCCGGTGGGCAGGGGCCGGATCACGCCATGTTCCGGTCGCCAAAAGTGAATGGTATGTGAACTGGAACACTCTTGCGTTTGATCAGTGTATGAGGGGGCAGGCGCCGAGCCGGAGCGCCTCCGGTCGAGGATTCAACTATTTCACCGGGTAAATAAGCGGGCAGAACTCGCGTCGCTCCACGGCCCGCCGGCGGGGGAGGCGGGCCGTCTTGGTTCAACCCGAGAGGTGTATGTGTCCAGGCTGCAAGCCGAACACCTGTACAAGGTGTTCGGCAGACGACCCGCTGACGCGGTGGAGAAACTCCGCCACGGAACCGACCGAGAGGAGCTGCGCGCCGAGGGCACCACTGCCGCGGTGATCGATGCTTCCTTCACGGTTGAGCCGGGCCAGATCTTCGTCGTCATGGGTCTCTCCGGATCCGGCAAGTCCACGTTGCTGCGCATGCTCAACGGTCTGTCGGAACCAACGGCCGGACAGGTGCTCTTCGACGGTCAGGATCTGACCGGTCTCAGCGCCCGTGAGCTGCGCGAGGTGCGCTCCAAGAAGATCAGCATGGTCTTCCAGCACTTCGCGCTCTTCCCGCACCGCAGCGTCCTCGAGAACGCCGGCTACGGCCTCGAGGTGCAGGGTGTGCCGCGTGCCGAGCGCGAGGAGCGCGCCACGGTGGCGCTCGAACTCGCCGGGCTCAAGGGCTGGGAGAAGTCCTGGCCCGACGAGCTCTCCGGCGGTATGCAGCAGCGCGTGGGCCTGGCCCGCGCGCTCGCGACCGACGCGGACCTGCTCCTCATGGACGAGTCGTTCAGCGCGCTCGACCCGCTGATCCGCCGCGACATGCAGGACCAGCTCCTCGAACTCCAGAAGCGGCTGAAGAAGACCATCGTCTTCATCACCCACGACCTGAACGAGGCCATGCGCCTGGGCGACCAGATCGCCGTCATGCGCGACGGCGAGATCGTCCAGATCGGCAACGCCGAGGACATCCTCGTCACCCCGGCCAATGACTACGTCGCCGCGTTCACGCAGGACGTCGACCGCTCCCGTGTCCTCACGGCGGGCGCGATCATGGCCGAGCCCGAGACCGTGTTCGGCACGAAGACGCCCGAGGGCAAGGAGCTGACGACCGCACAGGACGTGCTGTCGGCGGCCCCCGCCACGGTCAAGGCCGAGACCCCGATCATCGAGCTGTTCACGCCGTGCTCCACCAGCGATGTGGCCGTCGCGGTGACCGACGACGAGGGCGCGCTCATCGGTGTCGTGCCGCGGGCGCGACTGCTCGCGGTGCTCGGCGAGCCGATGACCCCCGAGAACGAGCCGCAGGACGCCTCCGTCCCGCTCCAGAAGACGCAGGACAACGGCGAGCAGGCCGTGGGCAAGGTGGTCAGCGGTGCCTAGGATTCCCTTCGGCGAGTGGGTCAACGACAGTGTCGACTGGCTGCTCAGCCACATGGCCTGGCTGTTCGACTTCTTCAAGACCGTCTTCCAGGGCGCCTACGACGGCATAGCCGACGTGCTCCAGGCGCCCGAGCCGCTGATCCTCGCGGGCATCTTCGCCGTCGTCGCCTTCTGGCTGCGCGGTGTGGTCGCCGGTGTGCTGACCTTCGCGGGCTTCGCGTTCATCGTCTCCCTCGAACTGTGGGACCACGCGATGATGACGCTGGCCCTGGTGCTCGTGTCGACGATCATCGCGCTTGTCATCTCCGTGCCCGTGGGCATCTGGGCTGCGCGGTCGAGCACGGTCAGCGGCATCGTCCGCCCGGTGCTCGACTTCATGCAGACGCTGCCGGCGATGATCTACCTCATCCCCGCCATCCTCTTCTTCGGGATGGGCGCCCCCGCGGGCATCGTCGCCACCCTGATCTTCGCCCTGGCCCCCGGCGTCCGCATGACGGAGCTGGGCATCCGCCAGGTCGACAAGGAACTGGTCGAGGCCGCGGACGCGTTCGGCACCACGCCGCGCAACATCCTGCTGCGCGTCCAGCTGCCGCTCGCCCTTCCCACGATCATGGCCGGTGTCAACCAGGTCATCATGCTGGGCCTGTCCATGGCCGCCATCGCGGGCATGGTCGGCACGGAGGGCCTGGGCGCCGACGTCAACGAGGCCATCGGCCAGCTGAACGTCGGTCTCGGCTCCGAGGCGGGCGTCGCCATTGTCATCCTGGCGATCTACCTGGACCGGATGACCAGCTCGCTGGGCACCCAGGTCTCCCCGCTGGGCCGTCGCGCCGTCGCGAAGCTGCGTGCGGCGCAGGGCCTGAACATCTGGAACTACCGCCCGCAGGCCGCGGTCGCGGTCATCGGCGTGGTCGTGCTCGCGCTCGTCGCGGGCGGCATGGGCGCTTTCGGCGGTTCGAAGTCCGAGAACTCAGCCACCGACGGGAAGAACGTCGGCCAGGGCAAGGAAATCAACATCGGCTACATCCCCTGGGACGAGGGCGTGGCCTCCACCTTCCTCTGGAAGGAGATCCTGGAGCAGCGCGGCTTCAAGCCGCAGACCAAGCAGCTCGAGGCGGGCCCGCTCTACACCTCGCTCTCGCAGGGCAGCATCGACTTCCAGACCGACTCCTGGCTGCCGACGACGCACGCCGCGTACTGGAAGAAGTACGGCAGCAAGCTCGAGGACATGGGCTCGTGGTTCGGCCCGACCTCGCTCGAGCTCTCCGTGCCCTCGTACGTGAAGGGCGTCGACTCGCTCGAGGACCTCAAGGGCAAGAGCGGCCAGTTCAAGGGCAAGATCGTCGGCATCGAGCCGAGCGCCGGAATGATGGGGCTGCTCAAGGACAAGGTCCTCAAGGAGTACGGCCTCGACAAGGAGTACAAGGTCGTCGACGGCTCCACCCCGGCGATGCTGGCCGAGCTGAAGCGCGCGTACGCCAAGAAGGAACCGATCGTCACCACGCTCTGGTCGCCGCACTGGGCCTACAGCGACTTCGACCTGAAGAAGCTCAAGGACCCGAAGGGCGCCTGGGGCAAGGGCGACGGCGTGCACAGCCTTGCGCGCAAGGGCTTCTCCAAGGAGAACCCGCAGGTCGCGAAGTGGCTCAAGGACTTCAAGATGAGCGAGAAGCAGCTCACGAGTCTTGAGGCGGAGATCAACAAGGCGGGCAAGGGCAAGCAGCAGGAAGCCGTCAAGGCCTGGCTGAAGAAGAACCCGGGCGTCGTCGACAAGCTGGCCCCGCTGCCGAAGAACTCCACCCCCGCCGAGGCGAAGCGTCCGCTGAACGCCGCGTACTTCGCGTGGGACGAGAACATCGCCGTCACCAATCTCTGGAAGCGTGTCCTGGAGAAGCGCGGCTACAAGATGAAGCTGACGCCGTCCGACGTCGGCCCGGTCTACACCGCTCTCGCACAGGGCGACCTCGACCTGGACCTCGACGCCTGGCTGCCCACCGCCCAGAAGCAGTACTGGGAGAAGAACAAGGCGAACCTCAAGGACCTGGGCTCGTGGTACAGCCCGACGTCCCTGGAGATCGCCGTCCCGTCCTACGTCAAGGACGTGAAGTCGCTCGAGGACCTCAAGGGCAAGGGCGACAAGTTCAAGGGCAAGATCATCGGCATCGAGCCCGGCACGGGCGTGATGACGGCGCTCAAGGACAAGGTCCTGCCGGGCTACGGCCTGGACAAGGAGTACAAGATCGTCTCCGGTTCGACGCCCGCGATGCTCTCCGAGCTGAAGTCGGCGTACGCCAAGAAGGAGCCGGTCGCGGTCCTGCTCTGGTCGCCGCACTGGGCGTACAACGAGTACAAGCTCACCAAGCTGAAGGACCCCAAGGTCGGCTTCGGCAAGGGCGACACGATTCGGACGATCTCCAGCAAGGAGTTCCCGAAGCAGTACCCGCAGCTCACGAAGTGGCTCAAGGACTTCAAGATGAGCGAGAAGGAACTGGCAAGCCTCGAGAACGAGATCAACAAGGCGGGCAAGGGCAATGAGCCCAAGGCCGTCGACTCGTGGCTGAAGAAGAACCCGGGCTTCGAGCAGAAGATGACTCCGCAGTCATAGCTCGCAGTATTGGCTCTTCACCGCTGATGCACCACCGAGGGGTGGGCCTCGCCTTGTGGCGAAGCCCACCCCTCGGGGCGTTCCCGGGGGCACCCCCGCTCCCTAGGCTGGGCAGCCTCCCCGCCGCTCGAACGTAAGTCCGCCCTGTGACCGTCCGTACGCCCCGCCTCCTGCTCGCCGTGGCTCTCGCCCTCGCCGGTGCGCTGCTCCTTGCGCATCTGGCGAACGCGAGTTCCGCACCGGCCTCCGCCGCCACCGCGCGTCTGGCCGCCCTCGCCGACGACGTGACCGCCGCGGACGGCCACCGCTACGACACGCGGGACCACACCGGCCGCACCATGGACGCCGCGCAGATCGCGCAGAGCCCCGACGGCACATATCTGGCCGTTTACCACACCCTTCTGGACGACGGCCGCTTCCATGCCGCCGTCGCCACCTCCACCGATCTGCGGCACTGGCACCGGCGGCACGACTTCGGGCCCGGAACCCATCAGGCGTCGCTCGCCGGTGACGGGCGCGGCGGGTACGTCCTCGCCTACGAGAAGGACCCGAGGAACCACATCGCCGTACGCGGGTACGCCGACGAGGCGGCGCTGCTCGACGGGCGCCCGTCGCGGGCCTACGACGCGCCGCGCACCCTCTCGCGGTGCGCCGAGGGCACGCCCAGCATCACCGAAGTACGCGGGAACACGATCGAGCTCACCGGGCACTACCGCGCCGACTGCGACACCGACCGCCAGCTGCGCGCCACCCTCACCGGATTCCGCGACTGGCACGCGGCGCCCGACCGGCGGCTCGACCGGGCGCTGCAGACGTGGGGCAACGGCGGGAACCTCGGGGACCGGGCCCCCGTCGAGCTCGACGGGCAGCGGATGCTCCTCGTGGAGGGACAGCGGTGGCGGGGCGACTTCGGAAGCTGGCGGACGTACGCGTACGACCCCGTGAGCGGCCGGGCGGACCGTCTCGCCATCTCCACGCACGGCGGAAGCCGCGCCTTCGCCAATCCGTCGGCGACGCTCCTCACCGACCCGCGGGGCAGGCCTGCCTTGCTGGTCAGCCTGTTCATACCGGGGGAGGGAGCGGCCCCCGGAGAGGCGGGGCAGCTTGTCTACTGGCACAAGCTGTAGATGGCGGTCCTCGCAACGGGGCAAAACCGTTTGGCGAACATGCGTAGGGTGCAGAAAACCCAACAGGGGTGAGAGTGGACCGACGCGCAGAAGGGAGCCGAGGCGATGGACGAGCAAAAGGAAACCCTCCGGGTGGGCTCGGCCGTGCGGCGCCGCCGCCGGCAGCTGGAGCTCACCCTCGCCGTGGTGGCCGAGCGCAGCGGTCTCTCGGTGCCCTTCCTGAGCCAGGTCGAGAACGAGCGGGCGCGGCCCAGCAGGCGTTCCCTGCAGCGGGTCGCCGACGCCCTCCTGACGACCGACGTCGAACTGCTGGCCGCCGCGGACCCCGCGTGCACGGTCGACCTGATGCGCGCCGAGGAGGGGGACGTCGAGAATTCCGCCCCTGACGCCCGCGTGCGCAATCTGGTGCGCGGCCACCACCAGCTGCACGCCATCGAGTTCACCGGCGACCACGACGAGGGACGCGAGTTCCAGCACCGCAACGACGAGTTGATGTACGTGGTGGGCGGCGCCGTCGAGGTCGAGGCGGAGGGCAGGGCGTACCGCCTCGGGCGGGGCGACAGCCTGTATCTGACGGGCGGGGTGCGCCACCGGTGGCGGGCGACCGTGCCGGACAGCCAGGTCCTTGTCGTGGCCGTCGGCGATCACATCGAGGCCCTGGACGGCTCGCGGCGCTGAGGGGGTCTCACGGTGACCGGAGTGCGGGTGATCTCGCTGGTGCCCTCGCTGACCGAGGCGGTCGCGGTCAGTGTGCCGGGAGCGCTGGTGGGGGCCACGGAGTGGTGCAGCCATCCGGAGGACCTGGACGTCGTCCGCGTCGGCGGCACGAAGAACCCTGACGTGCGCGGGATCATCGGCCTCGCCCCGGACCTGGTGATCGCCAACGAGGAGGAGAACCGCGCGCCGGACCTCGCGGAGCTGCGAGCGGCGGGGATCCAGGTCCTGGTGACGGAGGTACGCGACCTGCCGGACGCCTTCCGCGAGCTGGCCCGGGTGCTTGCCGCCTGTGGGGCGGGGCGCCCCGGGTGGCTGGACGAGGCCGAGTCGGCGTGGGGGCAACTGCCCGCACCCGAAGCCCGGTTGAAGGCGGTGATCCCCATCTGGCGCCGCCCCTGGATGGTGCTCGGCCGCGACACGTTCGCCGGGGACCTGCTGCGGCGCCTCGGCGTCGACAACGCGTACGCGACGCACGCCGAGCGCTATCCGCGTATTCCGGTCGAGGAACTGCGGGCCGCGGGCGCGGACTTGATGATCCTGCCCGACGAGCCGTACCGCTTCACCCGCGAGGACGGCCCCGAGGAGTTCACCGTCCCCTCGGCCCTCGTCAGCGGCCGCCACCTCACGTGGTACGGCCCGTCACTGGCGCAGGCCCCCGCCACACTCAGCGCGGCGCTGCGAGCAGCTTGCCGTTGATCAGTCCGCGCAGCGTCTGCGTGAGGGCCACCGCCCAGGCTGTCACCAGCAGGGCGTACAGGGCGACCGCCAGCCAGTCGTAGACCGCGAGGCCGGTGTGCTTGCCCAGGCCCTCGGCGCCCGTGACGCAGGTGCCGACGGGGAAGGTGAACGCCCACCAGGTCATTGCGAAGCCCATGCCCCGGCGCCGGGCCCGCACCACCATCGCGCCCGCGAGCGCAAGCCACAGCAGGGCGAAGCCCATCACCGGGACGCCGTAGAGCACGGCGAAGACGGCGAAGCCCTGGTCGTAGGGGGCGGGGACGACGCCCGCCGCTGCCGTGTCGGCGAACTTGTTCACGGCTGTCGTCGACTGGCCCAGGGGGCCGAGCACCAGGAAGAGCGTCGGCGTGAGCGCGAGGGGGAACGGGTCGCCGGTCAGCAGGCGGGCGAAGATCATCGGCAGCATCACCAGGGTGGCGAGCAGGCTCAGGCCGAACATCGCGAAGCAGGCGAAGAGCAGCGTCTCCTGGGCCTGGCCTGCCGGGAGGTGGGGCACGAGGAGGGGGCCGAGTGCGGCGGAGACCATGGGCGCCACCAGGGGCAGCAGCCAGACGGGCGATGCCTGGCCCGGAGTGATGCGGTGCTTCACCACCATCAGGTACGGGATCGCGACGGCCGCCGCGAGGCCGATGGCCGTACCGGCGACGAAGAGCACGGCGTCGAGCGCGACCGCCGCGCTCGTCCCGATCCAGTCCTCGCCCACGAGCAGAGCGCCGCCGCCGACCGCGAGCAGGGCCATGGAGAGACAGCCGTAGAAGGGGGCGACGGAGGGGTCCAGGAGATGGGCGCGGGCCTGGTCGCGGTGGTGGATCCAGTGCAGGGTCCGTGCGCCGATGAGCGCGGCCAGCATGAGCAGGGAGAACGCCCAGACCACGGTGCAGGCGGTCCGCAGGCCGGGGACGTGGACCGGCAGGGTCGCGCCCGCGCCGGCGATGATCGCCGTGCCCATGACGGTGGCGTACCAGTTCGGGCCGAGGTGCCGGGTGGCGAGGGTGATGCGGGTGGTGCGGGTGGTGCCGGAGCTGGGGGACGTGGTGGTGTTCAAGGGTGCCTGCGGGTGGGCGACGGTGACCATGCGTCCACGGTCTCCCTTCGCCGGGCCCCCCACCAGGAGGCATCTTCATATGAGGGCATAACCTGGGCTTATGGGTACGTCTTCTGGTTCCGCCGGTGTGTCCGATACGTCGCCGGGGGCGCCGCTCGCGCATCGGGTGCCGGACCTCGGGGCGCTCGAGCTGCTGCTCGCCGTGGCGCGGCTCGGCAGCCTGGGGCGGGCCGCGAAGGAACTGGGCATCACGCAGCCCGCCGCGAGCAGCCGCATCCGGTCGATGGAGCGGCAGCTCGGGGTCGCGCTGGTCGACAGGTCGCCGCGCGGATCGCGGCTCACGGACGCGGGGGCGCTCGTCACGGACTGGGCGCGGCGGATCGTGGAGGCGGCGGAGGCGTTCGACGCGGGCGCGCAGGCGTTGCGGGACCGGCGGGACTCGCGGCTGCGGGTCGCGGCGAGCATGACGATCGCCGAGTACCTGCTGCCGGGCTGGCTGATCGCGCTGCGGACGCAGCGGCCGGACACGGCGGTTTCGTTGACGGCGGGCAACTCGACCGCGGTCGCGGAGCGGCTCCTGGCGGGCGATGCGGACCTCGGCTTCGTCGAGGGGCTCGCGGTGTCGACCGGCCTGGACTCCGCGGTCATCGCCCACGACAGCCTGATCGTCGTCACGGCGCCGGGCCATCCCTGGGCGCGGCGCCGGAAGCCGCTGGGGGCGGCGGAGTTGGCGGCTACCCCGCTGATTCTCCGGGAGGAGGGTTCGGGGACGCGGCAGGTCCTGGACGCGGCTCTGGGCGGCCTCGCCCGCCCGCTGATCGAGCTGTCGTCCACCACCGCGGTGAAGGCGTCGGCGGTGAACGGGGCCGGGCCCGCGGTGCTGAGTGAGCTTGCGGTGGGCGAGGAGCTGTCGGCTCGGCGCCTGGTGAGGATCCCCCTGGAGGGGGTTCAGCTGCGGCGGGCCCTCCGGGCGGTGTGGCCCACGGGGCATCGGCCTACTGGGCCTGCGCGGGACCTGCTGTCGCTCACTCGGGCGGGGTCCCTCTGACCGGCGGGGTCTTCTGCGCCCCGGGGGGGCGAATGCCTGCCCCGCCTCCGGCGAATGCTTTCCCGCCCACCTGCCCGATTACCGTCCCTCGTGAGCGGCGGGCTCTCCCACCCGCCCGTTGTCCCGCGGGGTAATGGGCGGGTGGGAGGGAGAGGTCCTGCCGGAGGAAATACCCCGGGGTGCGGGGAGGGCGTGGGGGGAGGTGTACCCCCGGCCGGAGGGCGGACCTCGCGGCGCGGAGCGGCGAGGCTCAGGCAATCCCCCCGCCCGCCGAAGGCCTGGCCGCGCGGACCAGTGCCGACATGACCCGGAGGTCCTCACCCATCTCCGGGTGCCACTGCACGCCCAGCACCCAGGCCCCGGACGGCAGTTCCACCGCCTCCACCGTGCCGTCCTCCGCGTGGGCCGACACGATCAGGTCCCGGCCCAGGCGGTCCACCGCCTGGTGGTGATAGGTGGGGACGGCCGACGCGACCGGCGCGATGGACGAGTACAGCGTGCCCGCCACCGGCTTCACCTCGTGCGTGCCGAAGACACCCACCGCCTCCACATGGCCCTCCATGTGCTGCACCAGCGTGCCCCCCAGAGCCACGTTGAGCAGCTGCATGCCCCGGCAGATGCCGAGCAGCGGCGTCCCCGACGCCAACGCCGCCTCGATCAGCGCGAGTTCCCACGCGTCCCGCTCCCGCGCGGGCGGGCCTGTACGCTCCCCACGCTCCGAGCCGTAACGGACCGGCTCGACATCGGGCCCGCCCGCGATGACCACGCCGTCGAGCCTGGCGACGACTTCATCCGCGTACGAAGGATCGTCCGGCGGAAGCATCGCGGTGAGACCGCCCGCCGCCTGCACCAGGCGCGGGTATCCGGCGGGGAGCAGCGCCGCGGGCAGTTCCCACACGCCCCAGCTCGCCTTCGACTCCAGGTAGGTGCTGACGCCGATCAGTGGTCGGCCGGTGGTCGCGCTCACCCTCGTCTCCTCCTTCATGTCCCTCATGCTCAGCCTTGCTCAGCCATGCTCAGTCGCGTTCCAGTTCCGCCTCCGCGGCGGCGAGCGCCGCGAACTCCTCCTCGGGCGCCCGCGCCACAAGGTGCTTGCGGCTGTAGAAGCCGAAGTAGGCGATCGCCACCACGTATACCGCGAGCGCGATCAACGCCGCCGTCACATCCACCAGGAACGTCGCGACCAGCGCCGAGCAGGCAAGGGCCAGCGCCACCGACGAGGTCAGCATGCCGCCCGGCGTGCGGTACGGCCGCTCAAGTCCCGGCTCCCTGCGGCGCAGCACGATGTGCGAGAGCGACATCAGGGCGTACGAGATGGTCGCGCCGAACACCGCCACGTTCAGCATCCGCGCGCCGTCCCCGGTCGCCGCCGCAAGGCCGAAGCCGATCGCCCCGGGGACCAGCAGGCCCAGGTACGGAGCCTTGCGGCTGCTCGTCAGCGACAGGAACCTCGGCAGGTAGCCCGCCCTCGACAGGGCGAAGAGCTGGCGCGAGCCCGCGTAGATCAGGGAGAAGAACGAGGCCACAAGGCCTGCCAGGCCCGCGTAGTTGATGACGCGGCTGAGCGCCGTCGCCTCACCGCCCGGCTGCAACGCCTCCACCAGCGGGTTGCCCGCGTCCTGGATCGCGTTCGCGCCGCGCGCCCCGGCCGACGCGAAGAACGTGAGGAGCGCGAGCGCGATGAGGATGGCCATCGACCAGCGGATCGCGCGCGGCAGCGTGCGGGCGGGGTCTTTCGTCTCCTCCGCCGCGAGCGGGACGCCTTCCACTCCCAGGAAGAACCACATGCCGAACGGGAAGGCGGCCCAGATGCCCAACAGGCCCATCGGCAGCCAGGAGGTGGAGCCGAAGGCATCCCCGTCCACGGCGATGTCGTTCAGCTTCGACGCGTCGAAGTCCATGAACGCGCCGACCGCGAAGACGAGCAGCGCCGCCACCGCGATGCCCGTGACGACGAAGCTGAAGCGCAGCGCCTCGCCGACGCCCCACAGGTGGATGCCGATGAAGACGACGAAGCAGGCCAGATACACCGGCCAGCCGGAGGTGAGGCCGAAGAGGCCGAGGGACTCGACGTAGTCGCCGATGAAGATGGAGATCGCGGCCGGAGCCAGGATGTACTCGATGAGGATCGCCGTGCCGGTGAGGAACCCGCCCCAGGGGCCGAGTGCCCGGCGCGCGAAGCCGTAGCCGCCGCCCGCGGTGGGCAGGACCGAGGAAAGCTCCGCCAGCGAGAACACCATGCAGGCGTACATCACGCCCATGAGCGCCATGGCTATCGCGAGGCCGCCGAACCCGCCCTCCGCGAGGCCGAAGTTCCAGCCAGAGAAGTCTCCGGAGACGACGTACGCGACGCCGAGCCCGGTGAGAAGCAGCCAGCCCGCGCTGCCTCTGCGCAGCGTTCTCCGCTCCAGATAGTCGTCCGCCGGTTCGGCGGCACTACTCGTCTTGGGGGACTCCACGGTCATGGCACGGCTCCTATGCGACTGCGCGGCGGCGGCACTGCGGTGGGGTGACGGAACAACGGGTGACTCAATGGAACGGATCCATACCTTTGCCGTGCCGGGGGCGAGAAATCAAGACCCCTGCGTTACGCCGCCGTTAATCACCCCTCACCCCGCCCCTTATGTCAGGAAGCCCCGCAGCAAGGCGGCCGTACCGGCGCAGTGCTCGCGCATCATCTCCCGCGCCCCGTCCGCGTCCCCGTCGAGCACCGCCTCGACGAGCGCGGTGTGCTGGCGCTGCGAATGCTCCAGGTTCCGTACCAAGAGGGGGATGCAGTCCAGGAGGTCGTTGACGGTCGCGCGGACCGCCGCGTACTGCGCGGTGAGCGAGGGGGAGCCGCACAGCTCGGCAAGGGTCAGGTGCAGCAGGGTGTCCAGGCGGCGGTACTCGGAGAGCGGCGCCTCATGGGTCTGCGCGAGCGCCTCGCGCAGCCGGTCGCGCTGCTCGCCGGTCAGGCCGTGCGCCGCGCAGAGCCCGGCAGCGCCGACCTCCAGGACCTCGCGGAAGCGCAGCGCGTCCTCGACGTCGACGTCCGCAACGCGCCGCCGCAGCTCGTCCTCGCCCGCCGCCTCGGGGCGCGGACGCACGAACGTGCCGCCGTACCTGCCCCGCCGCGACTCGACCAGGCCCTGGTCCTGGAGCACCTTGAGCACCTCGCGCAGCGTCACCCGGCTGATGCCGAGGCGGTCGGCCAACTCCCGCTCCGACGGCAGACGTTCGCCGCCGGGGACCAGGCCGAGGCGTACGACCTGGAGGATCTGCTCCAGAGCCTCCTCGAAGCCGTTGCCCGCCCGTACGGGACGCAGTACCGGCGTCAGTCGGTCGTCGGCGGTCGCGGCACCCGCATCGGCAGCCGCATCGGCACCCGCGTCGGCATCCGTGTGCGACATCTGGCCGTACCCCCTTCCCAATCAATGGTTCTCGGCAATACCTTATGGCTCTCGGCTGACCCAAGGAGGATTTTCCCGTGGCAGACCGCACACCCCCGCTCGGGATCGAGGAGCTACGTGCTCTCGTCACGAGCGGCGAGATCGACACTGTCGTCCTGGCCTTCCCCGATATGCAAGGGCGGCTCCAGGGCAAGCGGTTCGCCGCCCGCTTCTTCCTCGACGACGTCCTCGAGCACGGCACGGAGGGCTGCAACTACCTCCTGGCCGTCGACGCGGAGATGAACACCGTCGACGGATACGCCATGTCCTCCTGGGACCGCGGCTACGGCGACTTCGCGATGCGCCCCGACCTCAGCACCTTGCGCCGGGTCCCCTGGAACGAAGGCACCGCGATGCTCATCGCGGACCTCGCCTGGAACGACTCCTCGCCCGTGGTGGCCGCGCCCCGCCAGATCCTGCGCCGCCAGCTCGACCGGCTCGCCGAGCTCGGCTACACCGCCAACGTCGGCACGGAGCTCGAGTTCATCGTCTTCAAGGACACGTACGAGCAGGCCTGGGATTCGGGCTACAAGGCCCTGACCCCGGCCAACCAGTACAACATCGACTACTCCGTACTCGGCACGGGACGCATCGAGCCGCTCCTTCGCCGCATCCGCAACGACATGGCGGCCGCCGGACTCGTCGTCGAGTCCGCCAAGGGCGAGTGCAATCCCGGCCAGCACGAGATCGTGTTCCGCTACGACGACGCCCTCGTCACCTGCGACCAGCACGCCATCTACAAGACCGGCGCCAAGGAGATCGCGTCCCAGGAGGGTGTCTCGCTCACCTTCATGGCGAAGTACAACGAGCGCGAGGGCAACTCCTGTCACATCCACCTCTCGCTCGCGGACGCGGACGGCACCAACGCCATGGCCGGTGAAGGCCCCGGCGGCATGTCGCCCGTCATGCGGCACTTCCTGGCCGGGCAGCTCGCGGCGCTCCGGGAGTTCTCGCTGCTCTACGCGCCCAACATCAACTCGTACAAGCGGTTCCGCCCCGGATCGTTCGCGCCGACCGCCGCCGCCTGGGGCTACGACAACCGCACCTGCGCCCTGCGCGTCATCGGCCACGGCCGCTCGATGCGCTTCGAGAACCGCCTGCCGGGCGGCGACGTGAACCCGCACCTCGCGGTCGCCGGACTCGTGGCCGCCGGTCTTCACGGCATAGAGCAGAAGCTCGAACTGCCCGAAGAGTGCACGGGCAACGCCTACACCGGTGACTACGCGCACGTCCCCACCACCCTGCGCGAGGCCGCCGAGCTCTGGGAGAACAGCCCCATCGCCAAGGCCGCCTTCGGCGACGAGGTGGTCGCGCACTACAGCAACATGGCCCGGGTCGAACTGGACGCCTTCGACTCCGTGGTGACCGACTGGGAGCTCCGCCGCTCCTTCGAACGCATGTGAGGCACCCTTGCTCGAGGTATTGAACCCCGCGACGGAAGAACTGGTCGCGACCGTCCCCGCCGCCACCGCACAGGACATCGACGCCGCGGTCGCACGCGCGACCAGGGCGCAGGTGAAGTGGGCCGCAGTGGCTCCCGCCGACCGGGCCCGCCTGCTGCGCCGTTTCGCCGCGGTCGTCGATGAACACGTGGAAGAACTCGCGCGGTTGGAGGTGCGCGAGGCCGGTCACGTCATCGGCAACGCGCGCTGGGAGGCGGGCAACGTCCGCGATCTCCTCGACTTCGCGGCCGGGGGAGTGGAGCGGCTGAGCGGCCGTCAGATCCCCGTGCCCGGCGGCCTGAACGTCACGATCCTCGAACCCCTCGGGGTGGTCGGCGTCATCGCGCCGTGGAACTTCCCGATGCCGATCGCCGCCTGGGGCACCGCCCCGGCACTCGCGGCCGGCAACGCGGTCATCCTGAAGCCCGCCGAGACGACCCCGCTCACCGCGCTCCGTCTCGCCGAACTCGCCCTGGAGGCAGGCCTGCCCGAAGGCCTCTTCCAGGTCCTGCCCGGCGCAGGCGACGTCGCGGGCAACGCCCTGGTCGAGCACCCCGGCGTCGCCAAGATCGTGTTCACAGGATCCACGCGCGTCGGCAAACAGATCATGGCCAAGTGCGCCGACCGCGTGAAGCGAGTGACCCTCGAACTCGGCGGCAAGAGCCCGAACATCGTCTTCGCCGACGCCGACGTGGAAGCGGCCGCCCTCGCCACCCCCATGTCGTACCTCGACAACTCCGGCCAGGACTGCTGCGCCCGCACCCGCATCCTCGTCCAGCGATCGGTGTACGACCGCTTCCTGGAGATCGTGCGGCCCGCGATCGAGTCGATCGTCGTCGGCGACCCGTCCGACGAGAAGACCCAGATGGGTCCGCTGATCTCCAGGTCCCAGCTGGAGCGCGTGCGTTCGTACGTCCCGTCCGGCACCGGAATCCACGGCACGGCCCCCGAAGGTCCCGGCTTCTGGTTCCCGCCGACACTCCTCACCGACGTCGACGCCGCGTCGCCGGTGGCGACGGAGGAGGTCTTCGGCCCGGTCGCCGTCGTCATCCCCTTCGAGGACGAAGCCGACGCGATCCGCCTCGCCAACGCGACCGAGTACGGCCTGTCCGGGTCCATCTGGACGCGGGACGTGGGCCGTGCGCTGCGCGTCTCGGGAGCCGTCCAGGCAGGGAACCTGTCCGTCAACTCGCACTCCAGCGTGCGCTATTGGACCCCGTTCGGGGGTTACAAGCAGTCCGGACTCGGCCGAGAGCTCGGCCCGGACGCGCTCGCCGCCTTCACGGAAACCAAGAACGTCTTCATCAGCACGGAAAGCACGGAGGCCTGAAGCCCTATGTCAGAGAACATCTGCCGCCGCCTCGTCGGCCGCACCGCCGTCATCACCGGCGCCGGCAGCGGCATCGGCCTCGCCACCGCGCGCCGCCTCGCCTCCGAGGGCGCGCACGTCGTCTGCGGCGACATCGACGAGACCGCGGGCAAGGCCGCAGCCGACGAGGTCGGCGGGACCTTCGTCAAGGTCGACGTCACCGACGCCGAGCAGGTCGACGCGCTCTTCAAGACCGCGTACGACACCTATGGCTCGGTCGACATCGCCTTCAACAACGCGGGCATCTCGCCGCCCGACGACGACTCCATCCTGGACACGGGCCTTGAGGCCTGGAAGCGCGTCCAGGAGGTCAACCTCACCTCCGTCTTCCTCTGCTGCAAGGCCGCCATCCCCTACATGCGCCGCCAGGGCAAGGGCTCCATCATCAACACCGCGTCGTTCGTGGCGAGGATGGGCGCGGCGACATCGCAGATCTCGTACACCGCCTCCAAGGGCGGCGTCCTCGCCATGTCCCGCGAGCTGGGCGTGCAGTTCGCCCGCGAAGGCATCCGCGTGAACGCCCTGTGCCCGGGCCCGGTCAACACCCCGCTCCTCCAGGAGCTGTTCGCCAAGGACCCCGAGCGGGCCGCGCGCCGCCTCGTCCACATCCCCGTGGGCCGCTTCGCCGAGGCCGACGAGATGGCGGCCGCCGTGGCGTTCCTCGCCAGCGACGACTCCTCGTTCGTCAACGCCACCGACTTCCTGGTCGACGGCGGCCTCACCGGGGCGTACGTAACCCCGCAGTAGACCCCACCCGTAGTTCACCCCACAGCCACCCACCCGTCAGCCGGGCGTCGCACGACGCCCGGCTGACCTGCGTAAACACTGGAGCGTGTTCGTGAATATCAAGCGCCGCGCCGCCGCGGCCACCGCAGTCCTCGCCGTCGCCGCAGCCGGTCTCGTCACCGTCCAGGCCACGGCTCAGGCCACCCAGCCCGCTCGCCCCGGGGCCGCGCACTGCCCCGCGCTCACGGTCTCCAAGGGCTGGTACGGGGAGAACAAGGCCCGGATCCAGAAGATGATCGACACGTACGGGAAGTGCGGCGAGCGGCACGGCGGAGGCGGCGCCAAGCCCGTCGCCACCTTCGACTGGGACAACACGGTCATCAAGAACGACGTCGGCGACGCCACCATGTTCTGGCTCCTGCGCAACAGCAAGATACGTACGCCGAAGAACGCGGACTGGCACACCACGAGCCGCTATCTCACCGACCCCGCTGCCAAGGCCCTCGCCAAGGCCTGCCCCGCCACATCGGCCACCCTCCCCACGCGCCGCGACACCGACTGCGCCGACGAGATCGCCTCCGTCTACGGCGAGGGCGCCACCACCGGCGGGGACGAGGCCTTCGCCGGGTTCGACCACCGCCGCATGGAACCCCAGTACGCCTGGCTCGCCCAGCTCACCCGCGGCTGGTCCACCCGCCAGGTCAAGGGCTTCGCCGCCGAGGCCCGCAAGGAGAACCTCGCCGCGCCCATCGGCACCGAACAGCGCGTCGGCACCGGCGAGTTCACCGGCTGGGTCCGCTACTACGACCAGCAGCGCGACCTGATCCGCACGCTCAAGAAGGCCGGATTCGACGTGTACGTGGTCTCCGCGTCGCCCGAGCCGGTCGCCGAGGTGTGGGCGAAGAGCGTCGGCGTCGACGCCCGGCACACCATCGGCATCCGCAACGTCGCCGCGCAGGGGAAGCTGACGGCCCATCTGAAGGGCTGCGGCACCGTCAGGGACGGCGACGACTCGATGATCACGTACATCGACGGCAAGCGCTGCTGGATCAACCAGGAGGTCTACGGCGTCCGGGGCGCGGCCGCCGAGCAGGTCCGACCTGCGGACGAGCGACAGGTGTTCGCGGCCGGCGACTCCGACACCGACATCTCCTTCCTGCGCGACGCCACCGCCCTGCGACTCGTCCTGAACCGCAACAAGAACGAGCTGATGTGCCGCGCCTACGACAACGGCGACGGCCGCTGGCTGGTGAACCCCATGTTCATCGAGCCCAAGGGGAAGCTCGCGAAGCCCTACCCGTGCGCGAGCACCGGCTACACCGAACGGAACGGCGACGAGGGTCCCGTGCGCCGCGCCGACGGGTCCGTCGTTCCCGACCAGAAGGACACGGTGCACGGGGCCTGACCTGGCCGGGGAGATTGATGTACGGTCCATGCGCATGCGCAACAGACATGCCTTGGCGTTGACGCTGGCCACGGCCGCCACTCTGGCGGCCGTACCGGCGACGCTCCCCGCGGCCGCCGCCACGCCCGTGAACTCCCCGAACTCCCCCGCTGCGAAGGCCCATTGCCCGCAGCTGTCCAAGAAGCTGACCTGGTACGGCGACAACCGTGACCGGCTCCAGCAGATGATCGACGAGCGCGGACGCTGCGGCTCCCACCGGGGGCACGACCAGAAGCGCCCCGTCGCCGCGTTCGACTGGGACAACACCGTCGTCAAGAACGACATCACCGACGCGACGATCGCCTGGTCACTCCACCACGACAAGATCCTGCGTCCCGCCACCTGGAAGTCCACCAGCAAGTGGATGACGGACGATGCCGACAAGGCGCTCACCAAGGCCTGCGGCACGAAGGTGCCGGTCGGCAAGCCGCTGCCCACCTCGACCGACACCGACTGCGCCGACGAGATCTTCGAGGTCCGCGAGGACGGGAAGACGATGAGCGGCGCCGCCGCCTTCGCGGGCGAGTGGGACCACCGGCACACCGTCCCGCAGTACGCCTGGGTGCCCCAGCTCTTCGCCGGACACACCGTCCCCGAACTGGAGTCGTACGCGGCGAAGGCCCGCAAGGAGGCCCTCGCCGCGCCCATCGGCGCCACCCAGACCGTCGGCACGCACGAGATCCCCGGCTACGCCCGCTACTACGACCAGCAGCGCGACCTGATCCGCACGCTCAAGAAGGCCGGGTTCGACGTCTACATCGTCTCCGCGGGTTCGGAGCCGGTGACGGAGGTCTGGTCGAAGAGCGTCGGCGTCGACCGGAAGCACACCATCGCCATCCGCTCGGTCCTCGACCTCAAGGGACGGATCACCAGCTGGAACCAGGGCTGTGGCGACGTACCGGTGAACAAGGGCGAGGCCATCCCGTACATCGACGGCAAGCGCTGCTGGATCAACCAGGAGATCTACGGCGTCAAGGGCAAGTCGGCCTGGGACAAGCAGGATCCCTCCCACCGCATCGCCCTCGGCGGCGGTGACGCGGACACGGACGTGACCTTCGTCGGCGACGCCACGGGCGCGCACCTCGTCCTGAACCGCAACAAGAACGAGGTCATGTGCCGCGGCTACGACAACGCCGACGGCCGCTGGGTCGTGAACCCCATGTTCATCGAGCCCATGAAGCAGAAGCCGGACCTCTACCCCTGCTCGACGGCGGCGTACAACGAACCGGACGGCAGCAAGGGCCCGGTCCTGCGCGAGGACGGCTCGGTGGTGCCGGATCAGGTGGACGCGGTGTACTGACTGTCCTGAGCTTCACGGCACGTCTTAGAGTGCCGGGATGAGCATGTCGCCCCCTCCCGGCTGGTACACGGACCCGTCGGCCCCACCGGCCCAGCCCGTCGAGCGCTGGTGGGACGGGTCCGCGTGGACCGAGCACCGGCGAGCGCCCGAAGCCTTCCCAACGGGCCAGGCGCAGCCGGGGTTCGGGCCGCCGCAGGCACAGACCCAGGTCCAGCCGCAGCCGGGAGCTTCCGGAGGCGGCCGGGCCAAGGTGGTGGCGCTTGCCACCGCCGGGGTCGTCCTGGTCGCGTCGATCGTCACGGGCGTGGTGCTCCTGGGCAAGGACGACGGCGACCCGCGGAGCGGCCCGCCCGCGCCGACCACATCGGAGCCGGTGGACACCCCCACGCCGACCTCGCCGACGCCCACCACATCGGCGCCCGACCCCGACCCCTCCACCCTCGTCGACCAGCTCAACGGCATCACGATCCCCGTCCCCGGCGGCTGGGAGAAGGCCGACAGCACGGTCGGCGGCGATCCGACAGTGCGCACCCCGGACGTCTACGACTGTCCGGGCGAGGGCAGCCTCTGCCGCCACGGCACGGTCTACTCGCGCACGGCGACGGCGACCGACGAGCGCTCGCCCAAGGCACTGGCGCTGGGGGACATCAAGGAGGCGGCGGACCGGGCGTACGACGAGGACAAGGTCGGCATGCAGCCGTTCGGCGGGATCGCACGGCACGAGAAGGTCAAGGAAGGGACGGTCGCGGTGGCGGGCCGCTCCGGCTACCTCGTGCGCTGGCGCGTCCGCACGGAGAAGGGCCCCGGCGGATACGTCCAGTCGCTCGCCTTCCCCTCCAGCGTCGGCTCCGAGGCGATGGTCATCGTCCGCTTCGCCATCGACGCCGGGGACGAGGCGCCGCCCCTCTCCGACATGGACAAGATCACCAAGGGGATCCTGCCGGTCGGCGGCGGCGCGACGGGCGGCGGCGTGGGCAACAGCGTGGGCGCGACACCCTGACGGTCCCGTTCCGTCACGCGACGCCCTGACGCTCCCGTTCCCTCAGAGGAACGTGTGCCCTTCCCCCCGGTACGTCGGGACGGTGGCCGTCACGCGGTCGCCCTCGACGAGGTGCAGCGCGTCGAACCGCTCGCACATCTCCCCGGCCTTGGCGTGCCGGAACCACACCTTGTCGCCGATCAGCAGGTCGTCGGCGGGCGCGCCGAGCAGCGGCGTCTGCACCTCGCCCGCGCCTTCCTGCGGGTCGTAGCGCAGCCCCTCGGGGAGGTACGGCACCGGGGAGCGGTCGGCGCCCGCCGCGCCCGACGCGGGGTAGCCGCCGCCGAGCACGGTCACGGTGCCCACACCGGGGCGGCGCACGACGGGCTGCGCGAAGAGCGCGGCCGGACGCCCGCTGAACGACGTGTAGTTGTCGAAGAGGCGCGGTACGTACAGACCCGACCCGGCGGCGATCTCGGTCACCGCCCGCTCGGCCGCGGTGTGCTGCACGCTGCCGGTGCCCCCGCCGTTGACGAACTCCAGGTCCGGCGCGACCGCCCGCACCGCGCGGATGGTCTCGGCCCGGCGCGCCGCGAGCTCCTTGCGGGCGGCGGCCTGCATCAGCCGGATCGCCCGGGAGCGCGCGGGATGACCGGCGACCGCGTCACCGACCCCCGCCACATGCCCTTCGTACGCCATCACGCCCACGAGCCTGAAGCCCGGCCGCCGGGCCACGGCCCGGGCCAGCGCGGCGACTTGGACGGGGGAGTGCAGGGGCGACCGCAGCGCCCCGATCCGCACCCGCCCGCCGAGGATCTTGTAGGAGGTGTCCAACTCCAGGCAGACCCGCACCTCTTCGCCCCCGCCGCCCCTGGCCTCGTCGATGAGCCGCAGCTGCGCCGGGTCGTCGACCATCACGGTCACCGAGGACGCGAGCTTCGGGTCGGCGGCCAGCTCGGCGAAGGCGGCGCGGTCGGCCGACGGATAGGCGAGCAGGACGTCGTCGAACCCGGACCGCGCGAGCCACAAGGACTCGGCGAGCGTGAAGGACATGATCCCGGCGAAGCCGTCACGGGCCAGGACTCGTTCAAGGAGGGCCCGGCAGCGCACGGACTTGCTCGCGACCCGGATCGGCTTCCCGCCTGCCCGTCGTACGAGGTCGTCGGCATTGGCGTCGAATGCCTCCAGATCGACGATCGCGACGGGGGCGTCGAGGTGTGCGGTGGCCCGGTCGTAGCGGGCCCGGTCTGCTGCACGGGGGGTCATGGGCGAAGCCTGCCAGACGTGATTACCCGAGGGTAGGGGGATGATCCGGGCAGATCGCCCGGGGCCGCGGACTGGTTCCCGCACGACCGGAATCTGCCCTTAGAGTTACGGCAGAAGAGCGAGGAAACGGGGGGTGCATGAGCACGGAAGCGCGACGGGCACCTGTCCCGCCACGTCCCACGACTCCACCCCCACCACCGGGCCCGCCCTCGTCGCTGCCGCCTCCCGTGCCGTCCGCACGCTTCCCGGACGGGCGTCCGCGGACCCCGGAGGACGGCGCCCAGGACCCTGGACCCGGGGACCGGGCGTACCCGGACGACGAGGGCTCGGGGCTCCGCCCATCCGCTTCATCTGTGGCCGACCCCGCGCCCGATGACGGCGATCACGACTCCATACTCGGGGACCTGTTGGCGCCCTTCGACCGGGTGAGGATGCCGGAGCCCGCCGCGGCACCGGACGACGAGCAGGACGCTGACGGCGAGGCGCTGCCGTCTCCGCCCCCGCCGCCCGCTTCGGCGCGATTTCCCGATACGCCGCCTCAGTCGATGGTCACCGGCACGCCGACGCGCACGCACGTGCCGGTGTCCGACCCCGCCCCGGACTCCGCTCGGACGCCCGCTGCCGAAGCACCGCTCCTGCCGCCGCGCCCTCCGGCAGCGCCGCACGTCGGCGTGCCGGTCACGGACACGGAGAGCGAACCGGGCGTCGCGGACTACCGACTCCGTCCCCCGATGCCTGCCGCACCGCCGTCGGGCCCCGCGGCTGTGCCCGCGGGCATACCTGAGGCCGACTCGGGGCCCGCGCCGCTTCCCGGGCTCGCGCCACCGCCCTGGTCCGCGCCGGAGCCCGAAGTCGCATCAGCGTCCACATCCGCGTCCACATCCACGCTGGGATCCGGGTCCACCCCCGCGCCCCCGCTCGCCTCGCCTCCGGCACCCCGCACCGAGCCCGCGATCTCGCAAGCACACGCGTACGCCCGCACCCCCAAGGCCGTACCCACACCCACCACCTCCCCCCGAACCACCGCCTCCCGCCGGGCAGTCGGCGCCGTCGACCTGACACCGGGACCCGGCGCCGGGCGGCCCTTCGTGTCCTTCGCCCGGCCCGCGCTGTACGACGACAGCACCACGCGGCTGCGGCCCGTCCGTACCTGGGCGCAGCCCCGCGTGACCGCCGCCGCTGCCTGTGTCGTGCTCGGGCTCGGGCTCATCGGGGGCGCGGCCACCGGCAGTTGGCTGACCGGCAGCTCCCCAGGGACGGGCACCACCCGGAACGCGTACGCCGTGGCGGGCGAGCTCTGGCACAGCGTGCCCGTCGACGAGCTCTTCCCGGTCACCGTCAAGGGAGAGGGAGCGGGCCCCGGCGGAGCCGACCGCACCTGGACCCGCGTCGCCGTCGCCCCCGACAGCACCTGCAAGAACGCCTTCGACCCACTGCTGCGCAAGGCCCTCGCCCCGGCGGGCTGCCTGAGGCTGCTGCGCGCCACGTACACGGACGCGACCCGCAGCCATGTCACCACCGTGGGCCTGCTGTTCACCAAGGCCGACGCCGAAGCGATGCGCTCCCTGCGCACCCGCTTCACGGAGGAAGGCCTCGACCGGCGCCCCGACCTGATGCCACGGCCGTACGCGGCCAAGGGCACCCCGGCCGCGGACTTCGGCGACGCCCAGCGCGCCTCCTGGACCGTGTCCGTGCTCCCGGACGCCCCCGTCGTCGCCTTCTCCGTCTCCGGCTTCGCCGACGGCCGCCCGGTCACCGAACCCGAGCCCGCCGACGAGGCCATGAAGACGTCCGCCACCAGCGCCCCCGCCCAGGCGGGCCTCGGCAACGAGGCGAAGGGCATCGCCGACCGCGTCGAGCGGCGCCTGCGCAAAACCATCGCGGCCACGGAGAAGTCCTCTTGAGAATCCGCCGGCCGGCCGTCGCCGCCCTCGCCGTGTCACTCGCCCTGCTGCCCGCCACCGCACACGCCGACGACGGCATCCGCGCCCAGCAGTGGGCCCTCGACGCCATGCACACCAGCCAGGCCTGGCAGACCACCAAGGGCAAGGGCGTCACCGTCGCCGTCCTGGACACCGGCATAGACCGTGACCACCCCGACCTGACCGGCAGCGTCCTCGAGGGCAAGGACATGGTCGGCTTCGGCGCGAAGAAGGGCGACCGCCCCTGGGCCCGGCACGGCACCGCCATGGCCGGCATCATCGCGGGCCACGGACACGGCTCGGGCAACGGCGACGGCGTCATCGGCATCGCTCCGGAGGCGAAGATCCTGCCGATCCGCGTGATCCTGGAGGACGGCGACCCGGACCGCTCGAAGGCCCGCAACACCCGGGGCAACGCCCTGGCCGACGGCATCCGCTGGGCCACCGACCACGGCGCCGACGTCATCAACCTCTCCCTCGGCGACGACTCCAAGTCCGCCCACCCGGAACCCGCCGAGGACGCCGCCGTGCAGTACGCCCTGAAGAAGGGCGCCGTCGTCGTCGCGTCGGCGGGCAACGGCGGCGAGCGCGGCGACCACATCTCCTACCCGGCGGCCTACCCCGGCGTCATCGCCGCCACCGCCGTCGACTCGAGCGGCGACCGCGCCTCCTTCTCCACCCGCCGCTGGTACGCCACCGTCAGCGCCCCCGGCAAGAAGATCGTCATCGCCGACCCCGACCGCGAGTACTACGAAGGCTGGGGCACCAGCGCCGCGTCGGCGTTCGTCTCGGGCGCCGTCGCGCTGGTCCGCGCCGCCCACCCCGGTCTGACCCCGGTCCAGATCAAGCAGCTCCTGGAGGACACCGCCCGCGACGTGCCCAGCGGGGGCCACGACGACTCACGCGGCTTCGGCTTCATCGACCCGGCGGCCGCGATCGCCGAGGGCGGCAAGAAGAAGCCGGACGGGCTGAAATCAGCGGCGTACGGAAAGAAGTACTTCGGCCCGGGGCCGGACGCGGACCCGGGCGACGACGGCCCCGCCGGCTGGGTCGGCCCGGTCGCGGGTGGCCTCGGAGCGGCCCTCCTGGCAGCGGCGGTCTACCTCTGGCGCGGCAGGCGTGGCACCCGCCCCGGCACCGCCCGATAGCGCCCGGACCACGCTCGATAGGGTCGGCACCGTGGCGAACAAGAACATCCCGGACCCCGGCTTCTGCGACGACGACGGCTCCGCCGACCCCCGGCTCACCGCGGCACTGACCGCCTGGGCCGAGGACCGCACGGCCCACGGCCCCGTCCTGGAGGCGCTCACCGGCGCCCGCCTGCTCGTCCCCGTGGTCGCCGTCCTCGGCGAGGTGGAGGAGGGCGAGAACGGCCTTCGCCGCGAGAAGTCCAGCGACATGGCGGTGCCCACCCTCAAGGCGGGCGACCGCAAGGCGCTGCCCGCGTTCACCTCGACCCAGGCCCTCGCCCTGTGGGACCCCGAGGCCAGGCCGGTCGCCGTCCCGCTGCACCAGGCGCTCCAGGCCGCGGCCCATGAGCAGGCCGACACGATCGTGCTCGACCTCGCGGGACCCGTCCCCTACGAGATCAACCGGCCCGCCCTGATCGCCCTCTCCGAAGGCCGCCACACCCGGGACCCGCTTCTGGACCCCGCGGTCACGGCCGCGGTGCGCGCGG
>NZ_BAAAUG010000158.1:24285-59061 GCF_039533825.1 Streptomyces rectiviolaceus | reverse complement strand
GCCGTCGCCGCCGAGCCGGCCGTCCTGCGCGCCTACCTCGGCGCGGGCACCGCCGACGGCACCCTCGCGCTCGTCCTCGACCCCACCGCGGACCCGGCCGAAGCCGCCCAGCGCGTCGCCCGGCACATCGCGGCCGACGAAACACTGAGGGCCCGCCTGGTGAGCGGCCTCGACCTGGCACTGCTGCCTGCCGAGGCGACGCCACCTGGCGAGCCCCTCTACGTACGTCCGTGAATCACATACATCCGTGAATCACGTACGCACGTGAACACTCAGCCGAAGATCGGGCCCGTGTACTTCTCGCCCGGGCCCTGACCAGGCTCGTCCGGCACATCGGACGCCTCGCGGAAGGCCAGCTGCAGCGACTTCAGGCCGTCGCGCAGCGGGGCCGCGTGGAACGAGGAGATCTCCGTGGCGCTCGCGTCCATCAGGCCGGCCAGCGAGTGGATCAGCTTGCGGGCCTCGTCCAGGTCCTTGTGGCCCTCGCCGCCCTCGGCGAGGCCGAGGTTCACGGCCGCGGCGCTCATCAGGTGGACGGCGACCGTGGTGATCACCTCGACCGCGGGGACATCCGCGATGTCACGGGTCAGGGTGTCGAAGTCGGGGGAATCGGAGGCCGAGCCGGTGGCGGACTCGGGGGTGGGGGTCGCGTCGCTCATGTCCCACACGATAAGCGGAGCCCCAGTCGGAGTGACCCGCGGGAGTCCGTGACCATCGCCCGTGGATCGCCCGGCGCCGCTGATTAGCCCCACCCCCGCGGAGCTGCTAACCTTGTGTAACGACCGGCCGGACACTCGCGTGCCACGCAGAGACCCGGCCCACAAGTGGAGGCTCCGCTTCCCACCTAGCTGCTCTTTGGAGCGGCGGGTCACCGGTCAGGCGGCCGCAGTCCCCGAGACTACGGCAGGCCCGAGATGCGCCCCGCGATCACCGCGGAGGTGCTCCGGTAGTAATGGAGCCCCTTCCTGTGATCGGTTGGGGCATTTTTTATGTACTCACTCGGTTGGTCGAGATAACAGACGTAACGCGGCTGTCCGCCAGACCGCCGCGTGGTGCTACCGAGGAGGATCCATCAGCGCCGAGCCCCGCATCAACGACCGGATTCGCGTTCCCGAGGTGCGACTTGTCGGTCCCAGCGGCGAGCAGGTCGGGATTGTTCCGCTTGCCAAGGCCCTGGAGCTCGCACAGGAGTACGACCTCGACCTGGTCGAGGTGGCGGCTACCGCCCGTCCGCCCGTGTGCAAGCTCATGGACTACGGGAAGTTCAAGTACGAGTCGGCCATGAAGGCCCGTGAGGCGCGCAAGAACCAGGCGCACACGGTCATCAAGGAGATGAAGCTCCGGCCGAAGATCGACCCGCACGACTATGACACCAAGAAGGGTCACGTCGTCCGGTTCCTCAAGCA
Source organism: Streptomyces rectiviolaceus (assembly GCF_039533825.1). Lineage (NCBI taxonomy): Bacteria > Bacillati > Actinomycetota > Actinomycetes > Kitasatosporales > Streptomycetaceae > Streptomyces > Streptomyces rectiviolaceus. The sequence goes on along the minus strand of NZ_BAAAUG010000158.1, from coordinate 57,655 downwards.
GGGCGACAAGGTCAAGATCACGATCATGTTCCGTGGTCGCGAGCAGTCCCGGCCGGAGCTCGGCTTCCGACTGCTGCAGCGTCTCGCGAACGACGTCGAAGACCTCGGGTTCATCGAGTCGAACCCGAAGCAGGACGGCCGAAACATGATCATGGTCCTCGGTCCGCACAAGAAGAAGACCGAAGCCATGGCCGAGGCTCGCGAGGCCCAGGCCGCCCGCAAGGCCGAGCGACAGGGCCGCACGGACGACTCCGCCGACGAGGAGACGCCCGACGAGGTCGTCGCCGAAGCCGAGGCGCCCTCCGAGGAGCCTGCAGAGGCCTGATTTCAGGACGCGCCTCCCACGCGCGCCCTGAATGACCACCGATACACCTGACGCTCCCTGCCCACGGTTCGCAGGAACCGGAAAGGCAGGGAGTGCCAATGACGAGGAGAGAACGGCGCTATGCCGAAGAACAAGACGCACAGCGGTGCCAGCAAGCGCTTCAAGATCACCGGCTCCGGCAAGGTGCTCCGTGAGCGCGCCGGCAAGCGCCACCTGCTCGAGCACAAGTCGTCCCGTCTGACGCGTCGCCTCAGCGGCAACGCCGAGATGGCCCCGGGCGACGCCAAGAAGATCAAGAAGCTTCTCGGCAAGTGAGTCCGGGCGCACACCGCGCCTGAACTCTGACCGGGACCCAATCGATACCGGGTCGTGTGAGTCCAACCACGGCCCCGCTACAAGGAGTTAACAAGTGGCACGCGTCAAGCGGGCAGTCAACGCCCACAAGAAGCGTCGGGCGATCCTCGAAGCGGCCAGCGGCTACCGCGGCCAGCGTTCGCGCCTGTACCGCAAGGCCAAGGAGCAGGTCACCCACTCCCTGGTCTACAACTACAACGACCGCAAGAAGCGCAAGGGCGACTTCCGTCAGCTGTGGATCCAGCGCATCAACGCCGCTGCCCGCCAGAACGGCATGACGTACAACCGCCTCATCCAGGGTCTGAAGGCCGCCAACATCGAGGTGGACCGCAAGATCCTCGCGGAGCTGGCCGTCAACGACGCGAACGCGTTCGCCGCGCTCGTCGAGGTTGCGCAGAAGGCTCTGCCGTCGGACGTCAACGCGCCCAAGGCTGCCGCCTAGGCTGTGCGTTTGTGACCGTCACCCGGACCCGCAGGCCTCTTGGTCTGCGGGTCCGAGTGCGTCCGGCTGCTCGTCTGCCTTCGTCTGTCGTCTGCCGTCCGCGGGTTGTACTTGGCTGGTCGCGCAGTTCCCCGCGCCCCCGACGGGGCGCTCTCCCCGAGGTGTGAGTTTCATGGTTGCCGCTCCTGAGTTGATCTCTCCGAAGTCCCCTCGCGTCAGCGCCGCCCGGCGCCTTGCCAAGCGGAACTTCCGGGGGAAGGAGCAGCTGTTTCTCGCCGAGGGGCCGCAGGCCGTGCGGGAGGCCGCCGCATTTTTGGACACGCTCGTGGAGCTGTTCGCGACCGTCGACGCCGCCGAGCGCTACGCCGACATCGTCGGCGAGGCCCGTGCCGCCGGTGCCCGGGTGCACCTGGCGGACGAGGACGTCATCGCCGACATCTCGACGACGGTGACGCCGCAGGGGCTCGTCGGTGTCTGCCGGTTCATCGACACCCCCTTCGACAGCATCCTCGCCGCCAGGCCCAAGCTGGTCGCCGTCCTCGCGCACGTCCGTGACCCCGGGAACGCGGGCACCGTGCTGCGGTGCGCCGACGCCGCGGGGGCCGACGCGGTCGTCCTTACGGACGCCTCGGTGGATCTCTACAACCCCAAGTGCGTGCGCGCGTCGGTCGGTTCGCTGTTCCATCTGCCCGTCGCCGTCGGCGTACCCGTCGAGCGGGCCGTCCAGGGGCTCAAGGACGCGGGCGTACGCATCCTCGCGGCCGACGGAGCGGGCGAGGACGACCTCGACGACGAACTCGACAAGGGCACCATGGGCACCCCCTCCGCCTGGGTCTTCGGCAACGAGGCCTGGGGGCTCCCGGAGGAGACCCGCGCACTCGCCGACGCCGTGGTGCGCGTTCCGATCCACGGCAGAGCCGAAAGCCTCAACCTCGCGACGGCGGCGGCCGTGTGCCTCTATGCGTCCGCCCGTGCACAGCGTGCGGCTGGAGGGTGCCGTTCCGTCACTCCCAGCTAGTAGGGTGACGGGCTCGGAGGCCTCCTGCGCCGGTCCGAGAGGTGGGGTACGGGGAATGAGCATCGGCACGAGCGGATCACCGGGAGTACGGGACATCCTGTGTACTCGCGCGGACGACGGCGCCCTCGGTGACCTCGGCGGGCTCGGTGTCGACCCGGACGACCTTCCCGACGGCCTCGTCGTCGCGGACGAGACGGGCCACGTCATCTGCTTCAACACCGCCGCCGTGCGCATCACCGCGGTGCACGCCGCCGACGCCCTGGGCGCGCCGCTGGAGCGAGCCCTCCCTTTAGAGGACCTCGAAGGCCGCCGCTGGTGGCAGCTGACCGATCCGTACGGCGGCCTTGCCACCCGCTTCGCCCAGCCCGAGCGCAATCTGCTGCTCCCCGGCGGGCGTGAGGTCCTCGTCTCCGCCCGCTATGTGCGCACCGCGCCCACCGGCCCCGTCCGCCGCGTCGTCGTCTCCATCCGCGACACCGAGGCCCGCCGCCGCACCGAGCGCAGCCACGCGGAGCTGATCGCCACCGTCGCCCACGAGCTCCGCTCGCCCCTCACCTCCGTGAAGGGCTTCACGGCGACGCTGCTCGCCAAGTGGGAGCGCTTCACCGACGACCAGAAGAAGCTCATGCTGGAGACGGTGGACGCCGACGCCAACCGCGTCACACGGCTCATCGCCGAGCTTCTCGATATTTCACGGATCGACTCGGGGCGCCTCGAACTGCGTCGCCAGCCCGTCGACATCGGTGCCGCCGTCGGCCGTCACATCCAGGCCCACGTCGCCTCCGGCCAGGACGCGGACCGCTTCCTCGTCCGGATACAGCAGCCGCTGCCCGACTGCTGGGCCGATCCCGACAAGATCGACCAGGTGCTCAGCAACCTCCTGGAAAATGCCGTGCGGCACGGCGAAGGAACCGTCACCATCGACGTGGCGGCGTCGTCGAAGGCCTCACCGCGTGAGCAGGGCGGGGCCGAGACGGCCGTGACCGTGAGCGACGAGGGGACCGGCATTCCGGAGGAATCGATGGGCCGTGTCTTCACCCGCTTCTGGCGGGGCAGCAAGCGCGGCGGGACGGGACTCGGCTTGTACATCGTGAAGGGCATCGTGGAGGCGCACGGCGGGACGATCACCGTCGGCCGCGCACCCAGTGGCGGCGCCCAGTTCCGATTTACGTTGCCCGTGGGCACCCCGGCGTATCTCCTCTGATCGTCCCTGAGCGGCACTGATCACTGCTGATCCGCCCGAGGCACCGCCCGCGGGCTCATTCACCTGCGTCACCCCCGTTAGACTCGATCCTTGGCACGTTTGCGTCCCCCTATGTGGACGATTCGTCTCCGAGTCGTAGACGGGGACCATCACCAGCCAACCGGAAGCACGGGAAGAGATGTCGGCACCGAACAAGTCGTACGACCCTGTTGAGGTCGAGGCACTGAAACCTGAAGAGATCGAGCGCATGCGGGACGAGGCGCTCGCCGCCTTCGCCGCCGCGGGCGACCTCGACCAGCTCCAGGAGGCCAAGGTCGCGCACACCGGCGGCACCTCGCCGCTGGCCCTCGCCAACCGCGAGATCGGCGCGCTGCCCCCGCAGGCCAAGGCCGAGGCCGGCAAGCGCGTCGGCATGGCGCGCGGCGCCGTGAGCAAGGCGCTCGCCGCCCGCCAGACCGAGCTCGAGGCCGAGCGCGACGCCCGGGTGCTGGTCGAGGAGGCAGTGGACGTCACGCTGCCGTACGACCGCGTCCCGGCCGGTGCCAGGCACCCGCTGACCACGTTCATGGAGCGCGTCGCGGACGTCTTCGTCGCCATGGGCTACGAGATCGCGGAGGGCCCCGAGGTCGAGGCGGAGTGGTTCAACTTCGACGCCCTGAACTTCACCCCGGACCACCCGGCCCGGCAGATGCAGGACACCTTCTTTGTCGAGGGCCCGAAGGGCACTGAAGGCGACGAGTCCGGTGTCGTGCTGCGCACCCACACCTCTCCGGTGCAGGCCCGCGCGCTGCTCGAACGCCGTGAGCCGCCCGTCTACATCGTCTGCCCCGGCCGTGTGTACCGCACGGACGAGCTGGACGCGACGCACACCCCGGTCTTCCACCAGATCGAGCTGCTCGCCGTGGACGAGGGCCTGACCATGGCCGACCTCAAGGGCACCCTGGACCACATGGTCCAGTCGCTCTTCGGCGCGGACATGAAGACGCGCCTGCGCCCGAACTACTTCCCGTTCACCGAGCCGTCCGCCGAGATGGACATGGTCTGCTACGTCTGCCGTGGCGAGTCCGTGGGCAACCCCGACCGCCCCTGCCGCACCTGCGGCAGCGAGGGCTGGATCGAGCTGGGCGGCTGCGGCATGGTCAACCCGAAGGTGCTCACCGCCTGCGGCGTCGACCCCCAGAAGTACAGCGGATTCGCCTTCGGGTTCGGCATCGAACGGATGCTGATGTTCCGCCACAACGTCGAAGACATGCGAGACATGGTCGAGGGTGACGTCCGGTTCACCCGGCCCTTCGGGATGGAGATCTGATGCGGGTCCCGCTTTCCTGGCTGCGGGAGTACGTCGATCTCCCCGCCACCGAGACCGGCCGTGACGTACAGGCCAAGCTGATCGAGGTCGGCCTCGAGGTCGAGACCGTCGAGCAGCTCGGCTCCGGCCTCACCGGCCCCCTGGTCGTCGGCAAGGTCCTCACCATCGAGGAGCTGACGGAGTTCAAGAAGCCCATCCGCTTCTGCACCGTCGACGTCGGTTCCGCCAACGGCACCGGTGAGCCGCAGGAGATCGTCTGCGGCGCGCGCAACTTCGCCGTCGGCGACAAGGTCGTCGTCGTGCTCCCGGGCGCCGTCCTGCCCGGCGACTTCAAGATCGCCGCGCGCAAGACGTACGGCAAGACCTCGCACGGCATGATCTGCTCCGGCGACGAGCTGGGCATGGGCGACGACGGAAGCGGCGGCATCATCGTCCTTCCGCCCGAGCACGAGGCCGGCTCCGACGCCATCAAGCTGCTCGAGCTGGTCGACGAGGTCCTGGACATCGCCGTCACGCCCGACCGCGGCTACGCCCTGTCGATGCGCGGCGTCGCCCGCGAGACCGCCATCGCGTACGGCCTGCCGCTGCGCGACCCGGCGCTCCTGGACGTGCCCGCGCCGAACTCCTCCGGCTACCCGGTCAAGATCTCCGACCCGATGGGCTGCGACCGCTTCACGGCGCGCACGGTCACGGGCCTGCGTCCCGAGTCCCGGTCGCCGATCTGGCTGCAGCGCCGCCTCCAGAAGGCGGGCATGCGCCCGATCTCGCTCGCCGTCGACATCACGAACTACGTGATGCTGGAGCTCGGCCAGCCGCTGCACGCCTACGACCGCTCGCGCATCCAGGGCACGATCGGCGTGCGCCGCGCCGAGCAGGGCGAGAAGTTCACGACGCTCGACGGCGCCAAGCGCGTCCTCGACGCCGAGGACCTGGTCATCACCGACGACCGCGGTCCGATCGGCCTCGCGGGCGTCATGGGCGGCGCCAACACCGAGATCGCGGACCACGCAGAGACCGCGGGCACCACGGACGTCGTCATCGAGGCCGCACACTTCGACGCGATCTCCATCGCCCGCACGGCCCGGCGCCACAAGCTGCCCTCCGAGGCGTCCAAGCGCTTCGAGCGCGGCGTCGACCCGCAGGCCGCGTCCGCCGCGGCGCAGCGCACGGTGGATCTCCTCGTCCTGCTCGCGGGCGGCACCGCCGAGCCCGGGGTCACCGAGGTCATCGCGCCCTCCGCGCCGCACACGATCAGCATGCCCGCCGATCACCCGGACAAGGTCGCGGGTATGGACTACGGCCGCGAGACCGTCGTCCGCCGCCTGCAGGAAGTCGGCTGCGACGTCTACGGCCAGGACGCCCTGACCGTCACCGTGCCGTCGTGGCGTCCCGACCTCGCCGAGCCGAACGACCTCGCCGAAGAGGTCATCCGGCTCGAGGGGTACGAGAACCTCCCGTCGACGCTGCCCAAGCCCCCCGCGGGCCGCGGGCTCACGGACCGGCAGCGGCTGCACCGCCGCATCGGCCGCGCCCTCGCCGGGAGCGGATTCGTCGAGGCGCCCAACTACCCGTTCATCGGTGAGCAGGTCTTCGACCAGCTGGGTCTGGAGTCCGGCGACCCCAAGCGGCGGGTCGTGAAGCTGGTCAACCCGCTCTCCGACGAGGAGCCCGCGCTCCGTACGACGCTGCTTCCGGGGCTGCTCGGCGCGCTGCGCCGCAACGAAGGCCGCGGCAGCCACGACCTGGCGCTCTTCGAGACGGGGCTGGTCTTCCAGCCGCGTGAAGAGGCGCGCATCGCGGTGCGTCTTCCCGTCGACCGGCGGCCCACGGACGAGGAGATCGCCTCCCTGACCGAGGCGCTTCCCGTGCAGCCGCGGCATGCCGCCGTCGTCCTCGCGGGCGCCCGCGAGCAGGCCGGCTGGTGGGGCAAGGGCCGTCCGTCCGAGTGGGCCGACGCGGTCCAGGCCGCGCGCGCCCTGGCCGCCGAGTCGGGCACCGAACTGCTCGTGCGCCAGGGCCAGTACGGCCCGTGGCACCCGGGGCGGTGCGCCGAGCTCGCCGTTGTGATCGACGGTGCGGAGCAGGTCATCGGGTACGCGGGCGAGCTGCACCCGCGCGTCGTCAAGGCGCTCGGTCTGCCCGCGCGCACCTGCGCGATGGAGCTCGACCTGGACGCTCTGGAGGACGCGAACACCGGTGTCCCGCAGGGGCCGAAGATCTCCACCTTCCCGGTCGCCACGCAGGACGTCGCGCTCGTCGTCGACGGGGGCGTTCCGTCCGCCGACGTCGAGAAGGTGCTTCGGGAGGGCGCGGGTGAACTCCTCGAGTCCATCCGGCTGTTCGACGTCTTCACCGGCGAGCAGATCGGTGCGGGCAAGAAGTCCCTGGCGTACGCGCTGCGCTTCCGCGCGGCCGACCGCACGCTGACCGTCGACGAGGCCTCCGCGGCCCGGGACGCGGCCGTCGCCCTGGCGACCGAGCGGACCGGCGCGGTGCTGCGCGGAGCGTAGTCACCGCCAGTAGCCGCCGCCAGGCGCACAAGAGGCGCATAGAAGGGCGTATCCGGACCTCCGGATACGCCCTTCACTCGTTTGAGTGACTAGTAAGCCCTCTCTGGCCCGATCGGCCCAGGCGGTAGACAGAATCAGTCCGGCCGCAGGGGTCGTGATCTGTACGGACTGCGCGGCCCGCACGCTGGACAGGGCCTTAGGGGGGCCGTCGGCATGATCCGTATCAGGGCTGGAGCTCCCCGCCGGGTGCTGCTCCGGGCGAGGAGCCGGACAAGGCTCCGGGCGAGGAGCAGGGCGAGGGCGGGCGGGGCCAAGGTGTCCCGTGTGCACCCGCCGCGGATCCGGCGCGTTCTCACGCTCGGCCTTCCCGCGGCGTGGGGCGCGGCCGCCGTCACGTACAAACTCGTCTGCCCGCTCGCCCAGCAGAACAGCCTGGAGGCGCGGATCGTCACCAGTGCGGTCTTCTTCGCGGTCGGCGCCGGTCTGATATTGCATGTTCACGGCACGCTGCTGCGGGAGCTGCGTCAGATCCGCGAGATCGCGGGCGCCGCGCAGAACGTCCTGCTGCGTCCGCTGCCGCCACGGGTCGAGGGTCTTACGGTCGCGGCAGGGCGGCTCTCCGCGTCGCGCGGTGCCTCCGTCGGCGGCGATCTGTACGAGGTGGCGGCCACCGACCACGGCGTCCGCGTCGTCATGGGCGATGTACGCGGACACGGCCTGACCGCCATCGGTACGGCCGCCGCGGTGCTCGGCAGCTTCCGCGAGGCGGCGTACGAAGAGGCGGAACTTCCGCTCGTGCTGCGGAAGTTGGAGCGAGCCCTGGGGCGCCATCTGCGGGAGCGTTCGCGGGCCGAGCATCCGGCCAACGGCGGTGCGGCGCCGGACAGCCCGCCGGCCGAGGAGTTCGTCACCGTACTCCTGATGGAGATCGGCCCGGACGGCGAGATGACCGCGCTCAACTGCGGTCACCCCTGGCCGTACCGCCTGAGCGGGCACGCCGAGCCGGTCGCGGGCGGGGAGCCGCTGCCACCGCTGGGCCCCTTCCCGCTCCCGGCCGAACTGCCCGTACTGCACTGTGGATCGCTCCTTCCGGGGGAGGCGCTCGTGCTGCACACGGACGGCATGGAGGACGCACGGGACGCGGCCGGACGGTTCTTTCCGCTCCAGGCGGCGCTCACCGAAGCGGTGCGGGTCCCGCCGGTCGCGCCCCAGACAGTGATCCGCGCGGTGTACGCCCAACTCCTGCGCCACACCAAGCGGTTGCCCACCGACGACGCCGCGCTCCTCGTGCTGCGCAACGACCGCCGACGGGTGCCCCAACAGCAGGGGGAGACGGTGCGCCGGGAAAGCACCATGACGTGACGCACCGTCAACCTCCGCCGGCCATGCGCCGCCCGGCCCCGCCTTGGAGTTGTCGGGCAGACAGCGGGGCGGACGGCGCCAGTGAGGGCCGCCGCACTTTTCGAGGGGGAGCCGGCGGCCCGGCCGGCCTCCTTGTGAGGAATCTCAGTCAAGCGTGACAGGAGTGGTGATGGCAGAGCGCACACCCCCCGGATTCGCGTACTCCGTTCACACCCCGTGTGAACACACCTCTATTACGCTGGTCACACCGAGCCACCGGAGGGCCTCCATGCAGCCCAATACCCTGCTCGACGCGATCCTCGACGAGGCGGGAATCTCCCACGCGGGCCTGGCTGCCCACGTCAATCAGGCCGGGAAAAGGCGAGGCCTCGCCCTGCGTTACGAACACACCGCCGTCTCCCGGTGGTTGAAGGGCCAGCGCCCGCGCGGCCAGGTGCCCGACCTGATCTGCGAGGTCCTCGCGGGGCGGCTCCAGCGCACCGTCACGCTTGACGACATCGGCCTCGGAGTGCCGGGCCTGCCGGTGGCGGGACTCGGGTCCGCGGCATCGACGCTGTCCGGCTTCGTGGAGAGGGCCACGGCGCTGTGGCGCTCCGACGAACAGCAGCGCCCGCACCTCCTCGGCGCACCCGCGGTCACGGGAACCCCCGCGGTGATGCCCGTCTGGGAGTGGGAGAACCCGCCCGAGGACGTGGACGTCTCGCGCGGCGGCAGGCACCAGGTGAGCACGGCCGACATCGACATGATGCGCGCGGCCCGCGCCCACTACGAGCAGATGTACCGCAAGACCGGCGGAATCGCGACCCGCACCCGCATCGTCGGCTTCCTCAACGCCGAGGCCGCGCCCCTGCTGCGCGGCAGCTACACGGACGAGACGGGTCGCCAACTGCACAGATCCACCGGAGGGTTGGTGGCCATCGCGGGCATCTGCGCCTACGACTCGGACGCCCACGGCTTGGCCCAGCGCTACTTTCACCAGGCCCTGCGCCTTGCCAAGGCCAGCGGTGACCGGGGACTTGGCGCCTATGTCATCGCGCTGCTCGTCAACCAGTCGCTCTTCATGCGCGAGTACCGCCAGGCGGTGGCCTTCGCGGAGGCCGCGCTGCGCGCCGCGGGGCGCGATCTCACCCCGGCCCTCGCCTCCGATCTCTACGCCATGCAGGCCAAGTCGTACGCGCACCTGGGCGACGGCAGCAGCGCGCTGTCCTGCATCCGGCGTGCGGAAGGCGCAGCGGACCGCATCCGGCGTGGGCGCGAGCCGGCTGAGACCGGCTATGTCCAGCCCGGACTCGTCAACGTACAAGTGGCGGAGGCGCTGCTCAGCCTCGGCGACCTCACGGGAGCTTACGAGCATGCGGCGGCGGCGGTGGACACGCCGGCACACGACCGGGGCCGGGTCCATCGGCTGGCCATGCTCAGTCAGATCGAACTGCGCCAGGGGAACACCGACGAGGCGGTGGCCACGGCGGTGGAAATGGCAGAACAAGCACGGGGAATGGAGTCCCAACGGCTGCGTGACCGGCTGCGCGCCGTGCGGGAACATCTGGTCCGCAGCGACTGCGCGGGCACGGCCGAGGCGGCCGAACTCATCGACGGGGCACTGCGCGTACCCCTGTGATGCGCACCGCGCGTACGACAGCGACGGCTCACGGCGAGCGCTGAACTCCGGCGTCGTCCACACGCTGCTCTGAACACCCTCCTGCTGCGATATTGCCATCTACTCGGCGGAAGGTGGCAGAACCGTGCAGTGGACGAAACAAAGCGAACAAACTGTGTATGGAAACCGATGGTTCACGGTCAATCTGGCAGATGTCGAACTGCCCGACGGCCGGCACCTCGACCACTTCCTGATACGGCTGCGGCCCGTTGCCGTGGCCACCGTCGTCAACGAGGCCAACGAGGTGCTGCTGCTCTGGCGGCACCGTTTCATCACCGACAGCTGGGGCTGGGAACTCGCCGCGGGCGTCGTCGAGGACGGCGAGGACCTCGCGTACGCGGCGGCCCGGGAAATGGAGGAGGAGACCGGCTGGCGGCCGGGCCCGTTACGACACCTGATGAGCGTCGAGCCGTCCAATGGGCTCACCGACGCCAGGCACCACATCTACTGGTCGGATGAGTGCACCTACATCGGTCATCCCGAGGACGACTTCGAGTCCGACCGCCGTGAGTGGGTCCCACTCAAACTCGTCCCTGACATGGTGGCCCGCGGAGAAGTACCGGCCGCCAACATGGCGGCGGCGCTCCTCCTCCTGCACCACCTGCGTCTTGGCCAGGACGCGCACTAACGGCCGATGGCCTGCCAAACTGCCACGGCGAGCGCACCTACCGCCGTGAGGGCGAGTAGGGCGGGCAGCGGCCAGCGAGTGTGCTCAAGTGCGGTGATCCTTACGGTCAATTCATCCTGGTTCTTGACGTTTTGTTCGTCGTGTTGAGTGAGCAACGCCAGCTGTCCGTCGACGCGGGCGAGGCCCACGTCCAAGCTGCGGCGTAACTCGGCGAGTTCCTCGGGGACCACGCGAAGTTCAGGGTCGGCGGTCACAGGTCCGTTCCTTTCTGTAGCTGTCCATCCCCCTGATGCGCACGGAAAGTCAACTCGCCTGGTGGCCAGGGCGGGAGAGTGTGCGAAGGGCATATGCGAGCCCAAGACGCACACGGTGTGTGAACGCCGCGGGCCCGGCACTCGATCGAGTGCCGGGCCCGCGTGCGGTGCGAAGTGCCGGGTGCCAGTGTGAGGCGTGTCAGGCGCGTCAGGCGCGTCAGGAGTACGGGTAGAAGCCCGAGCCGGACTTGCGGCCGAGCCTTCCCGCGTCCACCATCCGCTGGAGCAGCGGGGGAGCGGCGTACAGCGGCTCCTTGTACTCGGCGTACATGCTGTCCGCGACCGAGGCGACGGTGTCGAGGCCGATCAGGTCGGCGAGCTTGAGCGGGCCCATCGGGTGGGCGCAGCCCATCTCCATGCCGTTGTCGATGTCCTCGCGGCTCGCGATGCCCGACTCGAACATCCGGATCGCCGAGAGCAGATACGGGATGAGCAGCGCGTTGACCACGAAGCCCGAGCGGTCCTGGGCGCGGATGGCGTGCTTGCCGAGCACCTTCTCGACCATGGACTGCGCGCGGCTGATCGTCCCCTCGGACGTCGTGAGCGCGGGGATCAGCTCGACGAGCTGCTGCACCGGGGCCGGGTTGAAGAAGTGGATGCCGATGACCGCGTCGGGGCGGGACGTCGCGACGGCCAGCTTCACCAGCGGGATGGACGAGGTGTTGGAGGCGAGGATCGCGTCCTGCCGGGTCACCACCTGGTCGAGCACCTGGAAGATCTCGGTCTTGACCGCCTCGTTCTCGACGACCGCCTCGATCACGAGGTCGCGGTCGGAGAACTCCCCGAGGTCGGTCGTGTAGCTGAGCCGGGCGAGCGTCTCGTCCCGCTCCTCCTCCGAGATCTTGCCGCGTTCGGCGGCCTTGGAGAGGGAGTTGTAGAGCCGGGTGCGGCCGATCTCCAGGGCCTCGCCGGTGGTCTCCGCGACCTTCACATCGAGTCCGGAGCGGGCGCAGACCTCGGCGATCCCGGCGCCCATCTGGCCACAGCCCACTACTCCGACGCGTGCGATGTCGGGCATAGAGTCGGTCACCTCGTGCCTTTCGCTGATCAACGGGCGGGCAGCCCCCGTACGGTTTCGGCGTCTGCCCCAGCGGTGAACGTTACTCCGGAACCTCAGGTGCATGAGCTGCCGGGTCGGGCATGCTGTCCGTTACAAGCAGCGGTTCCGGCGGATATACAGGCCAGGGGGCGAGCGGATGAGGCGTATGTCACGCCGAGGGTTCACGGTTGCGGCGGCCGCGATGGTGGCGGGGCTCACAGCGGCGGGGGACGCGGCGGCCGTGCCCGAGCGGGCTCCTTCGCGCCGTGAGCTGCGTGGCATGTGGCTGGCGACCGTCGCCAATCGTGACTGGCCGTCGAAGCCCGGACTCACGGCGGCCGAGCAGCGCGCCGAACTGATCGGCCATCTCGACACGGCCGTACGGCGCCGGCTGAACGCCGTGATCTTCCAAGTGCGCCCCACCGCCGACGCGTTGTGGCCCTCTCCGTACGAGCCGTGGGCGGAAGTCCTCACCGGCGTGCAGGGCAAGCACCCCGGCTGGGACCCGCTGGGCACCGCCGTGGCCGAGGCGCACCGCAGGGGACTTGAACTGCACGCCTGGTTCAACCCCTTCCGCATCGCCAACCACACGGACCCCTCGCGCCTCGTCCCGACGCACCCCGCGCGACTGCACCCCGACTGGGTCGTGCCGTACGGCGGGAAGCTCTACTACAACCCCGGCCTGCCCGAGGTGCGGCGCTTCGTCCAGGACGCGATGCTCGACGCTGTGCGCCACTACGCCATCGACGCGGTGCACTGGGACGACTACTTCTACCCGTATCCGGTCGCCGGGCAGGTCTTCGACGACGACGACGCGTTCGCGCGCCACGGCGGCGGCTTCCCGGACCGGGCCGCCTGGCGGCGCGACAACATCGACCGTCTGGTGCGCGAGATGGCGACGCGGGTCAAGAAGGTACGCAAACACGTGCAGTTCGGGATCAGCCCGTTCGGGGTCTGGCGCAACGCCTCGACCGACCCGCTCGGTTCGGACACCCAGGCCGGCGTGCAGACCTACGACAACCTGCACGCCGACACGCGCGGCTGGGTCAAGAAGGGCTGGCTCGACTACATCTGCCCGCAGCTCTACTGGAACATCGGCTTCACCGTCGCGGACTACGGCAAGCTGCTGCCCTGGTGGGCCGATGTCGTCAAGGACACGGGCGTGCGGCTATACGTGGGAGAGGCCCTATACAAGGCGGGCGACCCCGCACAGCCCGCGGCCTGGCAGGATCCCGCCGAGCTGTCCCGCCACCTCACCTACGCCAAGGGGTTCCCGCAGGCGCGCGGGCATGTGTACTTCTCGGCGAAGGAAGTGGGCGTGGACAAGATCGGCGCGATGGCGCGCGTGGTCGCCGACCACTACCAGCTGCGGGCCAGGCCACCCCGCTGATCCGGTCCCGGTCCTGGAGCTACTGAGCCGGGTCCTGATGTCGTACGACAGTGTCGGGGCCCGGCGACATCACCGTCTCGTGGCCGTCCTCGAGGCGGACGCGGTACGGCGGTCCGCCGTCCGTGCCGAGCACCTCGACGACCTCCGCGATCCGGTCGTGCTGGCCTACGACCCTGCCGTGGACCACCAGCTTGTCGCCTACGGTTGCGCGCATCTGGAGCGACCTCCTCGTCCCACCCTGCGGTTGCTTTCCGTGGCCGTCAGTCTACGTCCGGTGGCGGAAGACGGGGCCGGGCCGTCGGCGTCTAGCCGCGCGCCCGTTGGGTGACCGCGATGCAGACGAGGACGGCGGCGGCCGTCAGCGGCGCGGCGATCGTGAGGTGCTCGCCGAGCAGGAACACCGACCAGACCAGGGTGAGCAGCGGCTGCGCCAGCTGGAGCTGGCTGGCCTTGGGGACGCCGATCGCCGCCATGCCGCGGTACCAGACGACCAGGCCGAGGAACTGCGAGCCGATGGCGGAGTAGAGCAGTCCGGTGGTGCTGTGCCCGGTGAGCCGGAAGGGCTCGTACTGGAGGGCGACGGCCGCACCCGCCACGGCGAGCGGCAGGCACAGGACGAGCGCCCAGCCGATGACCTGCCAGCCCGGCATCTCGCGGGCAAGACGGCCGCCCTCGGTGTAACCGGCCGCGCAGATGAGGAGCGCGGCGAAGAGGTAGAGGTCGGCGGTCGACAGGGCGCCGCCGCTCTGCTGGACGGTGAACGCGATCACCGCCGCGGCGCCGGTGAGGGCCGCCACCCAGAACATCCGCGAGGGCCGTGCCCCGGTGCGCAGCGCCGAGAACACGGCGGTCGTCAGCGGGAGCAGGCCGACGACCACGGCCGCGTGGGCGGTGGTGGAGGTCTGCAGGGCGAGCGTGGTGAGCAGCGGGAAGCCGACGACGACTCCGGCGGCCACGACGGCGAGCCCGGCCCAGTGGCGGCGGGCGGGCAGCGGGACCCGCAGGGCGAGCAGGGCGCCGCCCGCGATGAACGCGCTCAGGACGCAGCGCAGGGCCACGAACGACCAGGGGCCGATGCCTTCGAGGCCCCAGGCGGTGGAGGGGAAGGTGAGCGAGAAGGCGGTGACGCCGAGTGCGGCCATGACGGTGCCGGTGCGGCGGGAGCCGTGCTGCGTGCCCACGGTTGCTGCGGGGACTGCTATCCGACTCGGGCGAGTAGCGCTATCCTGTGCTGTCATGCATGAGGGTAGCAGCGTCGCTGAGTTGGCAAAACGGTTGCGGGATGAGTTGGACCGCTACTCGCCGGGTGGAAAGCTGCCGTCGAGTCGGGCGCTGGTCGACCGGTTCAGGGTGAGCCCGGTGACCGTGTCGCGGGCCCTGGGGCAGCTTGCCGCCGAGGGTCTGGTCGTCACGCGGCCCGGCGCCGGTGTCTTCCGCGCCGAGCCGCAGGCCGCCGCCGCGCCGGCGGGGGGCACGTCGTGGCAGGAGGTGTCGCTGAGCGCGGACGCGGCGACAGAGCTTGTGCCGCGCGCGGTGGACGCCTCCGGGGTCCTGGTCACGCTCGCGGCACCGTCGCCCGGCGTCATCGAGTTCAACGGCGGCTATCTGCATCCCTCGCTGCAGCCCGAGCGCGCGATGGCGGCGGCCCTGGCGCGGGCGGGACGGCGGCCCGGCGCGTGGGGGAGGCCGCCGATCGACGGGCTTCCCGAGCTGCGGGAGTGGTTCGCGCGAGGCATCGGCGGCGGGATCACGGCCGCGGAGGTGCTGATCACGTCGGGCGGCCAGAGCGCGCTCACCACGGCGCTGCGTGCCCTTGCCCCGCCGGGTGCGCCGGTCCTTGTCGAGTCGCCGACCTATCCCGGCATGCTGGCGATCGCCCGCGCGGCGGGGCTGCGGCCGGTACCGGTGCCGGTGGACGTGGACGGCGTACGTCCCCAACTGCTCGCCGCGGCGTTCAAGGCCACGGGGGCGCGGGTGTTCGTCTGCCAGCCGCTGTTCCAGAACCCGACGGGGGCGGTGCTCTCGGCGGAGCGCCGCCCGGAGGTGCTGCGCATCGCGCGCGAGGCCGGGGCCTTCGTCATCGAGGACGACTTCGTGCGCCGCCTCGTCCACGAGGACGCGGGGCCGCTGCCAAGGCCGCTGCAGTCCGACGACCCTGACGGGGTCGTCGTGCACGTCTGCTCGCTCACCAAGGCCACGTCGCCGAGCTTCCGGGTGAGCGCCCTTGCCGCGCGCGGACCGGTCCTCGAGCGGCTGCGCGCGATCCAGGTCGTCGACCACTTCTTCGTGCCGAGACCGCTCCAGGAGGCGGCGCTCGAACTGGTCGGATCCCCGGCCTGGCCGCGCCATCTGCGGTATGTGGCGGGCGAGTTGAAGGGCCGCAGGGACGCGATGGCGGCGGCCCTGCGCCTGCACCTGCCCGAACTCGCCCTGCCGCACATCCCCGCGGGCGGCTACCTCCTGTGGCTGCGCCTGCCCGACGGCATGAACGAGGCGGAGCTGGTGAGCGCGGCGCAGCGCGCGGGCGTCGCGGTGGCCCCCGGCCGCCCCTACTTCGCGGCCGAACCCACGGCGGCGTACCTGCGGTTGAGCTTCGCGGCGGTCGCCGGGGTGGGGGAGATCGGCGAGGGGGTGCGCAGGCTCAGGGCCGCGTGCGACGAAGTGCGGGGGGCGTCCGGCTGAGATCCGCTGAGGCGGGGCCCGTCCTGCTCGCCCCACCCGGCGGTCCCGCCAGGTGGAATCCGCTCGACGGCCCCGCGGGGCGCCTGCGAGCCTTGCGGCCATGACCGACGCACTTCACCCCCTTCCCGCCGGGTACGAGATGTCCACGGACGCCGCCCGCCTCGACGCCGCCCGCATCCATCGGTGGCTCTCCACGGACGCGTACTGGGCGATGGGCCGCTCCCGCGAGAAGCAGGACCGGGCGATCGCCGGATCGCTCAACTTCGGGGTCTACGACTCGGCTTCCGGCGAGCAGGTCGCGTACGCACGCGTGGTGACGGACCAGGCGACCTTCGCGTGGCTCTGTGATGTGTACGTGGACCGCTCGGTGCGCGGGAAGGGCTTCGGGAGCGCGCTGGTCGCGGCCGTACGGGACCACCTGGAGCCGTGCGGTCTGCGGCGGATTCTGCTGGCTACGGCCGATGCGCACGGGGTGTACGAGAAGGTCGGATTCAGCACCCTGGAGGACCCGGCGAAGTGGATGGCGCTGGGTCTGCAGTGACCGGGTGCCTCGCCGCGAGGGCCGCGTCCGGACTCTCGGTGAAGCCTTGACCTGCGCTGCCCCGCCCTCCACGATCGCCGCATGCACGTTCGTGTCTCGCTCATCGCCGCCGCGCGAAGCGGCTCGCTGCTCGCCGAGCGCTTCGACGACGACCGGCCGCTCGACCAGTCCGGCTGGCACGAGGTGCAGCTCGCCGCGCCCGCGCTGCTGCCGCTCGGCGTGGCCGAACTGCGCTACTGCTCGCCCACGCCGCGCAGCCGCGCCACCGGTGACGCCCTCGGCTTCGCGCCGCTGGCCCAACCCGCCCTGCGGGACTGCGACATGGGGCGCTGGCGCGGTCTGACCCTCGGTGAGGTGACGGCGAGCGAACCGGCCGCGGTCGACGCCTGGCTGGGGGATCCGCGCTCGGCGCCGCACGGCGGCGAGTCGCTCCTCGCGTTCATCTCGCGGATCGGCGGCTGGCTGGACACACGCCCCGTCGGCGACGGCTCACGGATCCTCGCGGTGGCCGAGCCCGCCGTGGTCCGTGCGGCCCTCGTCTACGCCCTGAAGGCGCCCCCGTCGACGTACTGGAACATCGACGTCCGCCCCCTTTCCACGGTCACCCTGGCCGGACACGGCGGCCGCTGGAATCTGCGGATCGCCGCCGAGGGCGAAGGGGAGGCGGCGAGCGTCAGAGGGTGATGAGGGCCTTGAGGACGCGGCGGTCGGCCATGGACCGGTAGGCCTGGGGAACCTCGTCCAGGGAGAAGGTCCGGTCGAAGACGCGGCCGGGCTCGATGCTGCCGTCCAGGACGTCGGGCATCAGTTCCTCGATGTAGGCGCGGGCCGGGGACATACCGCCGGTGAGGGTGATGTTCCGCATGATCATCGAGGCGCCGACAGGGCCCTCCTCGTACTGCGGTACGCCCAGACGGCTGATGATGCCGCCGTCGCCGACGGCACCGAAGGCGGTGTCCAGGGTCTGGCGTGCGCCGACGGCCTCGATGACCTTCTGGACACCGTCACCTGCCGTCAGGTCGCGGACGCGGGCGACGCCTTCGTCGCCGCGCTCGGGGACGACGTCGGTGGCGCCGAAGGCGCGTCCGAGGTCGGTGCGGTCGGTGTGCCGGCCCATAAGGATGATCTGTTCCGCACCGAGGCGCTTGGCGGCGATCACCGCACACAGGCCGACGGCGCCGTCCCCGATCACCAGGACGCGATCGCCGCGCGAGACACCGGCGGTGACGGCGCCGTGATGGCCGGTACCCATCACGTCCGAGAGGGCGAGCAGCCCGGGCAGCAGCGGCGAGTCCTCGCCCACCGGAAGCTTGACCAGGGTGCCTTCGGCCTGCGGGACACGCACCGCTTCGCCCTGACCTCCGTCCACGCCGTCGAAGCCGTACCGGCCGCCGTGCCGGCAGGAGGAGTGCAGGCCCTTGGCGCAGTGGTCGCAGGTGTTGTCGCAGTAGGTGAACGGCGCGACGACCAGATCGCCGGACCGGACGCCGGACACCGCGGGGCCCGTCTCCTCGACCACGCCGAGGAACTCGTGGCCCATCGCGCGGCCGGTGTCGGTGGCGGGCATGGCCTTGTAGGGCCACAGGTCGCTGCCGCACACGCAGGACATGACGGTGCGTACGACCGCGTCCGTGGGCTGCTGGACCTTCGGATCGGGCCGGTCCTCGATCCGGACGTCACCGGCTCCGTACATCACTGCTGCACGCATGGAAAGCGCTCCTGCTCTGAAGGGTTCTCGGGATTTCGTCGGGCGGGCTCGGACGTGCTCGGGCGCGCTCGGGAGGTGGGGTCAGCGTTCGAGCATCTGCCGCCCGGCTTCCGTGTGGGTCTCTCCTGCCGCCGACGGCAGGGCGCTGAGCTGGTCGATCTGCTCGGCGGTCAGCCCGATGCCGTCGGCCGCGGTGTTCTCCTCGACCCGGTGGACGCGCTTGGTGCCGGGGATGGGGGCGATGTCGTCGCCCTGCGCGAGGAGCCAGGCCAGGGCGACCTGGGCGGGCGTGGCGCCGGCTTGGGCGGCGATGGCCTGGACCTCGTCGGCGATACGCAGGTTGCGCCGGAAGTTCTCGCCGGTGAAGCGCGGGTTGCCGTGCCGGAAGTCGCCCTCCTTGAAGTCCTCGGTGGAGCGGATCGTGCCGGTGAGGAAGCCGTGCCCGAGCGGCGAGAAGGGGACGAGGCCGATGTTCAGCTCGCGCAGCAGCGGCAGCACCCGCTCCTCAAGGCCACGGGTCCACAGGGAGTACTCCGACTGCACCGCCGTGACCGGCTGGACCGCGTGCGCCCGGCGGATGGTGTCAGGACCGGCCTCGGACAGACCGAACGCGCGGACCTTGCCCTCCGCGATCAGCTCGGCCACCGCTCCGGCGGTCTCCTCGATGGGCGTGTTCGGGTCGACGCGGTGCTGGTAGTAGAGGTCGATGTGGTCGGTGCCCAGCCGCTTGAGCGAGCCCTCGACTGCCGTGCGGATGTTGCCCGGTGTGCTGTCCAGGTTCCAGGGGCCCGCCCCGGAGTGGGAGATCATGCCGAACTTCGTCGCCAGCACGACCTGGTCGCGGCGGCCCTTCAGCGCACGGCCGAGGAGTTCCTCGTTGGTGTACGGGCCGTAGATCTCGGCGGTGTCGATCAGCGTGACGCCCAGCTCCAGGGCGCGGTGCAGGGTGCGGACGGACTCCGCCTCGTCGGTCCCGGAGTCGGTGTAGCCGTGCGACATCCCCATCGCACCGAGTCCGATCCTGGATACCTCCAGGTCACGCAGCTTGATGTACTTCATCGCGGTTCCTTCAGTCTCTGCCTGTGTGCCGGACCCATGCCTATGTGCCGGATCCACATCCACCTTGCGGCCGGGCGCGCCGAAGAGGCAGGCCGGATTCATCCAGGGGGAGAGCAGCGGGGGGTGCGACACGGCCCCCCTCGCGGGTGCCGCCCAGGTGGCGGCGGGGCGAGACTGAATTCATGGCACCCGAGCAGCACACCGGCGAGCAGCACACCGGCGGCGACGAACTGGCGCGCTTCCTGCGCGCCCGCCGCACCCAGACCAGCCCCGAGAGCGCCGGCCTCACCCCAGGGCCCGGCGTACGCCGCACCCCCGGCCTGCGCCGCGAGGAGCTGGCCACCCTGGCCGGGGTCAGCATCGACTACTACACCCGCCTGGAGCGCGGCAAGGAGACCCGGCCGAGCCCCGGCGTCGTCGACGCACTCGCCCGCGCCCTGCAGCTCGACGACGACGAACACCACCATCTGCGCGAACTCGCCGCACGGGCCGCCCGCTACGCCCCCGAGCCGCCGCCCCCGCCCAGCCGGACGGTCCGGCCGCACCTGAAGCTGGTCCTGGAGACGATGCGGCCGAACCCGGCCTACATCGTCAGCCGCAGCATGGACCTGCTCGCCTGGAACCCGGCGGGCCTTGCCCTGTACGCGGGCCTGGCCGAGTGGCCCGCCACGCAGCGCAATCTCGCGCGCTACCTCTTCCTCCACCCCACCGCACACGACCTGTTCCCCGACTGGGCGGACCTGGTCCGTGGCTGCGTCGCCCGGCTGCGGGCCGAGGCCGGCACCAACCCCGATGCCCCCGACCTCACCCACCTCGTCGGCGAACTCCTCCTCAAGAGCCCCGACTTCGCCAAGCTGTGGGAGCGCTACGAGGTCATCGGGCGCAAGAAGGTCCAGAAGACCTTCCAGCACCCCCAGGTCGGCGCCCTCACCCTCAGCGCCCAGAGCATGCAACTCGACGGCACACCTGGCCGCCGCCTCAGCGTCTACACCGCCGAACCGGGCACACCCGACCACGACGCCATGCTCCTGCTCGACATGACCGCACCGCAGAAGAGCGAGCGGGCGAACGCCGAGCGTCGGCGCTGATCATCCCGCCGGTTCAGCCGCCGCCCGGTCCTGCCTGCGGCGTCGTGGGGTCCTGTCGCGTGTACGCGGTCGTGAGGATCAGGTCCTTTGCGGGGCCCGCGACCCGCCACCGCATCCGCCAGCGCCGCTCGTCGTACACCTCGAACTCGCCCCGGTAGAGGTCGAGCGCGCACGGATGGTCGGCGGTGTGTCTGCCGGTGCGCAGGTCCAGGTCGTGGAAGGGGCGGCCGTCGGCGAAGCGGACGCGCGCGGTGGCCGGGTCGTCGCCCGGCAGGAAGTGGAGTGTGCGTTCGGCGGGGCGGGGAGTGCCGCGCCAGGTGAAGGTGCCGGACTCGTGGTGCAGGAGGTCGTCCCCGGCCCAGGTGAACACCGTCGTGCCCGAGAAGTGGCCCTCCGCGTTCCCTGCGACATCCCGTGCCGTCCGCTCCACCTGCCATGTCCCGGCCAGGTATGCGAGGACATCCGGAACGCCGTGGAACGTCTCGTTCATCGCACCTCCCACCCGGTGTCGGCCGCCCCGCCATTCGGAAAGGGCATGCCCCGCAGGTTACGTGGCGCCCGGACCCGGCCTCCGCCCAGGAGGTCTACTTGTCGACGAACCCGAGGCTGCCCTCGTCGTACCGGGTCCCGGCGACCGCGCCCGCCGGTGCCACCGCGTCGATCGCCGCGAGATCCTCGGCGGAGAGCTTGATGCCGAGCGCGCCCAGGTTCTCCGTGAGGTACTTCTCCTGGCGCGTGCCCGGAATCGGCACCACGTCGTCGCCGCGGTGCTGCACCCAGGCCAGGGCCAGCTGCCCCGCCGTGACGCCCTTCTCGTCGGCGAGCGCGTTGAGGGCGGTCACGATGGGCAGGTTCCGCTCCAGGTTCCCGTCGGCGAACCGCGGCTGCCCGCGCCGCATGTCGTCTTCCTGGAGACCGGCGACCGAGGTGTAGCGCCCGGTCAGGAAGCCGCGCCCGAGGGGTGAGAACGGCACGATGCCGATGCCGAGCTCCCGGCAGACCGGCGCGATCTCCGCCTCCAGGTCACGCGTCCACAGCGACCACTCGCTCTGCAGCGCGGCGATCGGATGCACCGCGTGCGCCCGCCGGATGGTCTGTGCGCTCGCCTCGGAGAGACCGAGGTGGCGCACCTTCCCGGCCTCGACGAGCTCGGCCATCGCGCCGACTGTCTCCTCGATCGGCACGCTCTGGTCCACGCGGTGCAGGTAGTACAGGTCGATGTGGTCGACCCCGAGGCGCCGCAGCGAGGCGTCGCACGCCTCTCGTACGTACGCCGCGTCGCCCCTGATCTCCGTCGGCTCGCCGAGGCGGTTGGCGAAGCCGAACTTCGTGGCGACGACGGCCTGCTCGCGCCGCCCGGCCAGGGCGCGGCCGATCAGCTCTTCGTTGTGCCCGGCGCCATAGAAGTCGGAGGTGTCGAGCAGGCTGACGCCGAGGTCGAGGGCGCGGTGGATCGTCGCGATCGACTGGGCGTCGTCCGAGGCGCCGTACGCGTGACTCATCCCCATGCAGCCGAGCCCCTGCGCCGAGACGGTCAGTGATCCGAGACGGCGCGTGGGAGTGGTGGTCATGCGGTACCTCCAGGTGGAGCCATGTGCCTGTTTCAGGCGGACGGCTCCGACCCTAGGAGTTGGAGTCGACTCCAAGTCAAACCATTTCGGCGGGCCTTGGGGCGTTCACTTCTGATCCGCCGCCGCGTACAGCGCCGCCACGTCGATCTTCTTCATGCCGAGCATGGCCGCCATGGTGCGCTGCGCGCGCTCCGCGTCGGGGCCGGACATGAGCTTGCCCAGGTCGACGGGGACGACCTGCCAGGAGAGGCCGAACTTGTCCTTGAGCCAGCCGCACGGGCCTTCCTCGCCACCCTCGGAGAGCTTCGTCCAGTAGTGGTCGACCTCTTCCTGGTCGGCGCAGTCGATCGTGAAGGAGACCGCCTCGTTGAAGGTGAACTGGGGGCCGCCGTTGAGCACCAGGTACTGCTGGCCGTCGAGCACGAAGTCGACGGTCATCACCGTCCCGGCAGGGCGCGGCCCGGCAGCGCCGTAGTAGGAGACGTTCGTGATCTTCGAGTTCGGGAAGACCGAGACGTAGAACTTGGCGGCGTCCTCGCCCTGTGTGTCGAACCAGAGGGTGGGCGTGATGCGGGGCATGGCTCTCTCCTGTCGTCGGCGGAGCATGTCTCTGCCAGTACTGACCCTTGCCCCCGCGAAAACTCATCTGCGGCCGAGGAGAAACCGCGGCACGCCCTCAGTCACGGGGCAGCAGCGAGCCGAGGGGCCCGAGGTCCAGGTTGAGGTCTTCCGGGAGCACACCGTGCTGCTCGCAGAGCTCCTGCATGCGCTGGTCGAGCAGCATGAGGGTGGTGCCGATCTCCTCGACCTGCCCGTCGCTCAGCCCTCCCTGTTCGACCCGCCGGATGGCCTGCCGCTCCATCAGCTGCCGCAGCAGCTCGACCACGGTCAGGACCAGGGCCACCAGGTCGCGCCCCATCTTCTCGGAGTCCAGGTCGACCCGTGATCCCGTCACAGCGGCCCCCCGTCGGCCCACGGCGCCGGCACCCGCTCGTTGACCGAGGACAGGAGAGCGTGCAGCGACAGTCGTACGAGGGGGACGTCGGCGATGGCGATGACGAGGTCGCCGCTGACCACGACGCCGGTCGCCAGAACCCGGTCCAGCAGGTCGACAAGGGGCACGCCGAGCGGACCGCTCAAGGGCTCCGCGGTGTCCCAGGGCACCACTTCTCGTTCCACGCCTACACCTCGCCGACGAAGGAATAGGGGACCCACGGGCCGGACACCTCGATCTGTGCGCCCGTGCGCTCCCGCAGGGCCGTGGTCATCCGCATGAGTTCATCCGTCCGGTCAGCGGCGATCAGGTACGTGGCATTGAGCGTGTGCACGCGCTGTTCGCCCGGCGCCGCGTCGTGGGTGCGGAGCCGGCGTGCTGCCGCGGCGATCTCTCGGAGCTCGGCGTCCACGGACTGCGCGACGTTCATCGCCTCTTCCCGGCGTCTCTCCCGACCCTCGTGGACGCCGCGCTTCCGGTTCAGGTAGGCGAGGCCGGCGCCGGCGGCCGGGGCCTCGCGACGGCCCGCGCCGGTGGAGACAGGACGGTTCTGCGCCGGGTCCTGTCGCTCCGGCGGGGCATGCGACGCGTACACCTTCACGCCCCATTCGGCATGGTGCGCGATGCGCTTGAGCGCGCCGTGGAAGCGAGCCGCCTCGTCGTCGAGGACACGGCGGGCCCGCTCGTCGTCGTGGTACAGCGTGGCGAGGGGCAGGGGAACGGCGGGGCCGATGGCGGCCGCGGCGGACACCACCTCGTGGTGGGCGCGTGCGTACCGCTCGATCTCCTGCCGGTCGGACAGACGGAGCTGCCAGACCTCGTCGGTGAAGTCCGCGGCAGGCACCGTCTGGACCACGGCCGTCAGCGTTCCGCAGGTGAGCAGTCGAACCCGCTCACCGCCGGGCATGCCCGCAAGGCCGGTGAGATCGGCCGTCTTCATGGCACGGGTGTCGCGGCCTACGGCGAACACGTACGTGGCGCTTGCGTCCGGAGCCTGCGCCCGGGGGCCGGAATGCGTCATGTCTGCCCGTCCTCCTTCTTCCCGCTCTCGTCGTCCCGTGCCGCCTGGGTCTCGGTCGCTGCCTCGAGTGCGTCCAGACGTTCGCGCAGCTCACGGTTCTCGTCCTCCAGCGCGTTGCGCGACGCACGCGAGCTCAGCGCCGGGTCGTTCTCCCACCAGTCGATGCCCGCCTTCTTCGCCGTGTCGACGGATGCGACGAAGAGGCGGAGGCGGATGGTGAGCAGTTCGATGTCGAGGAGGTCGATCTTGATGTCCCCGGCGATGACGATGCCTTTGTCCAGCACGCGTTCGAGGATGTCCGCCAGGTTGGTGGTCGTCGGGCCGGGCACCGGCTGCCCGCCCTGCCTGAAGTCGAGGTCGGTCACCGTGCTGCCCCCGTGCGGCGCTTACGGCTCGGGCGCCTGCGAGCGGGAGGCTCCTCCTCTTCTTCCTCCTCGTCCTCGTCCTCGTCCTCCTCTTCCTCCTCGTCCTCGAACTCGGGTTCGTCGCCCTCGTCGCCCTCGTCGCCGTTCTCCGCCTCTTCCTCGTACTCCTCGTCCCCCTCGTCCTGGTCCCCGGCGCCCTCCGTTTCCTCTTGTTCCTCTTGTTCCTCCTGCTCGACGGCGTCCTCATGGGAGAGGACCACCTCGCCGTCACGGATCTCTCCGCGCCAGCCTTCGGGCTCTTCCTCGGTGAGCGTGACGTAGCGCTGGAAGTGCTTGAAGTCCAGCCGCATGCGCCGGCCCTGGGCGCGCCAGAGATTGCCCGTCTTCTCGAAGAACCCGGACGGGTAGTACTCCACGACCAGGATGATCCGCGTCAGGTTCGGGGCCAGCTCGTGGAAGCTGACCGCGCCGCGCGTGGTGCCCTTGGCGCCCTCGGAGGTCCACACGATCCGGTCGTCGGGCACCTGCTCCTGCACGGTGGCCTTGAAGCTGCGTGAGGAGGGGCCGACCTTGACCTTCCAGTCGCTCTGCGTCTCGTCGCTCTTGGAGACGTCGCGAACGCCCTTGGTGAAGCTGCTGAACTCCTCGTACTGCGTCCAGGCGTCGTAGGCGGTGCGCAACGGCACGCCCACGTCGAGCACCTCGATGATGTTCATGACCTTGCTCCCGCTGGACTTGCGTGAGCCCTTCCCGCCGCCCCCGATGGCTTCCTTCGCCTTGTCCACGACCGCGTCCTTGGCACCTTTCGCCTTCTCCGAGACGAACGCCTTCACCGGCGATTCCCCTTGCAGCATCCGCGACCCGGCGGTCGGCAGCGAGCCGCCGTTCTCGGCCACACCGCTCAACTTCTCGGTCAGGTCGGTGAGTTTGCCGCCCGCCTTCTCCGCGAGGTTCTGGACCTGGGCACCGGCGAACCTCGACAGCTCCTCTTTCAGCCGGTCGACGCCCGACTCCCCGGAGGGCGCGGACTCGTCCTTGTCGTTCTTTGCCATGACTGACTACCTCCGCCGATCGGCGCGCTTGGATGCTGCCCGCTTGGCTGATGCCGTCTTCTTGGCGCCGGACTTCTTGGCTGTCGACTTCTTCGCAGTCGACTTCTTCGCGGGAGTCGCCTTCTTACCGGCGGCTTTCTTGCCGGGGGACTTCTTGGCTGTCGACTTCTTTGCCGGAGCCGACTTCTTGGCCGAGGCTGTCTTCTTGGAGGGGGCCTTCTTCTTGGCCGGAGCCGACTTCTTGGACGGGGACGCCGTCTTCTTCGAGGAGGCTTTCTTGCGCCGGGCTCGCGGAGCAGGCGCCTCCTCGTCCTCCTCGCCCTCCTCGTCCTCTTCGTCCGCCGCCGCGGAGAGCCGATCCGTACGGTCGCCGATGGCGTCGGCCAGCGTGTTCATGCCCCGGTTGGCGGCAGCGGTCACGGCCTGGCGGCCGGTGCCGAGGACCTCGTCCCTGAGTTGTTCCTGCAACTCCGCGAACTGGGGCACCTCACCCAGCTTGCGCATCCCCTCAGCCGCCAACTGGCGGGGACCGAGCCCGAACCGGCGTCCCGCCAGATAGGTCGCGACGCTCAGTGCCAGTCGGCCTTTCCTCGTCCGACCCAGCACATATCCGCCCACCACGGCAGTCGCGAGCGCCACTTTGCTCTGGTCATTCATGCCTGTCACCTTCTGTTTGGCGGCGTCGGGGACCGGTCTGCGCGGCGTACAGCCGGTCGAGCAGCCGCTCCTCTTCCACTTCGAACTCGGACAGGGAGATGTGGCCCTCGTCGAGGTCCTGGTTGAGTGCGACGAGTTGCGCGCGAATCACGCCGGGGTCGTAGAGCTCGCGTTCGGCGGCGTCCTGGAGCCGCTCGGCGACCCAGATCACGCCGCGCGCGGGGGCGAGAGGCAGGAGCAGCAGTCCGGAGATCAGCCCCATCGTCACCCCTGACCGGCCGCGACCTGCGGAGCCTGGACGGCGTCGACGAAGCTGTAGCAGGGGAGGGGCCCGGCGAGGCGGAGTTCGACGTGCTCCTGGTGCGCGGCGGCGAAACGTTCGACGGTGGCGCGGAACCGGTCGGTGTCCGTCCGGCCGACGAGGAAGGACACGTTGAGCGCGCACCCCTGCACGTCAGGCCCCGCGGCCGTCGCGCGGGCCATCGACGCGAGGTCGCGAAGGAGCCGTCGGCCCGCCTCGGCCGCCCGGCGTGACAAGGCGGAGGCGACTGCTTCGCCCAGGCGCACGTTGGCCTCGTAGCCAGGACGCCGGCGAGCCTCGTCACGCAGCCGCCGCACGGTCGGCTCACCGGCCACCAGCGAGGCCAGGGAGTCGCGCGCGGGCAGGGCCTTCACGTTGATCTCGACGTGCCCGGCGAGCTGCTTCAGCGTGGCGAGGTGGCTCGCCTCCGCCGCGGACAGCTGTGCACGCAGCGTGGCCTCGTCCGGTGCCACCGCACCGAAGCGCATCGGCAGGACCGGCCCAGCCTCGGCGAGCCCCGTCAGAAGGCTTTGATGGGCCAGCAGGTCGCGGCGCCGGGCGCGCAGCTGGGCCGGGGCGGCACTGACGACCGCGGCCACCGCGCCCGTCCCCACCTTGCGCAGCGCGGCGGGCGGGCTGCCCACCCCCGCGGCCCCCACGGGCAGCGGGGTCCCGGCCCGTACGACCGCGTAGACGTACAGTCCGTCTGCCGTCACGTCATGCCTCCGCCCTGCGGCGACGGCTCGCGCCGCCACTGCCACTGCCACTGCTGCTGCGGGCAGGAGCACGCCGCTTCTTCGGACGCTCGTGCTGCTCCTCCGCCTCGTCCTCGTCCGAGTCGTCGGAGTGGTCGTCGGATCCGACGGCCTTGCGCACGGTGTCGCCGACGGACTCCGCGGCCTTGCGCACCTTGCGCTTGCCCACCTTCTTGGCGGCATCGCCGCCGATCAGTTCGGGCACGGTGGTGCTGCCGGAGTCCCGTTCGAGGTCGAGGCGGTTGCACGCCTCCGCGAAGCGGAGGTAGGTGTCCACACTCGCCACGACTATGCGGGCGTCGATCTTGAGGATCTCGATGCCGACCAGGGAGACCCGCACGAATACGTCGATCACCATGCCCCGGTCGAGGATGAGTTCCAGCACGTCGTAGAGCGTGCCTGCGCGGGGAGGGCACGGAGCGATCTCGTCGGCGTAGGTCGTGCTTGCCATGGGGGGTCCTTCCAGTTGTCGTACGAACTGGGTCACTCGTCGGCGGAGCCCCGCCGGTAACGGCGGAGCCGGCGGTACTCCAGGAGTTCGCAGGACCGGTCGAGCTGCACCTCGTAGGAGGCGAGCAGGCTCGTCGTGTCCGGGATGCGGGCCACTTCGAGGACATCCACGACGACGCACCAGCCGTCGTCGTCGGAGCGGCGTACCGCCGAAACGCCCTCGGTGCGGTGCCCGATCAGTCCTTCCAGGCTCTGGCAGGCGGCTCGGGCGGCACGTTCGGGCCCCTTGCGGGACGCCGTTTTCGTCTGGGGCGCCTTCGAGGAGCCGGCGGCCCGTGCTGAACGTTGGTCTGCCATGGTCACAAGTCTTGTCACTGTCGGGCGTGCCGCATCTTGGGAGAGCCGGGTGGGGAGTGGCCCCGTCACCAACAGGCGCCCGGACGCCGAATCGCTGTCGCACGACCTTGGACCTCGTTGCATAAAACTGCGGCTCTGCGTATAGTCATGCTCTCCAAGAGGAGGGTTCCATGGCGGTACGCGCAGCAGTGGCAGGAGCGAGTGGGTACGCGGGCGGTGAATTGTTGCGTCTGCTGCTCGTCCACCCCGAGGTGGAGATCGGCGCCCTGACCGGCAACTCGAACGCGGGCCAGCGCCTGGGTGCGCTGCAGCCGCACCTGATGCCGCTCGCCGACCGTGTCCTGGAACCGACCACCGCCGAGGCACTCGCCGGTCACGACGTCGTCTTCCTCGCCCTGCCCCACGGCCAGTCCGCCGCCGTCGCCGAGCAGCTCGGCCCGGACGTCCTCGTCGTCGACATGGGCGCCGACTTCCGGCTGAAGGACGCCGCGGACTGGGAGAAGTTCTACGGCAGCGAGCACGCCGGGACCTGGCCCTACGGCCTGCCCGAACTGCCGGGCGCGCGAGCGGACCTTGCGGGGTCCAAGCGCATCGCGGTGCCCGGCTGCTATCCGACCGCCGTCTCCCTCGCGCTCTTTCCCGCGTACGCCGCCGGGCTCGCCGAGGCCGAAGCGGTGATCGTCGCCGCTTCCGGGACCTCGGGCGCGGGCAAGGCGCCCAAGCCGAACCTGCTGGGCTCCGAGGTCATGGGCTCCATGTCGCCGTACGGCGTGGGCGGCGTGCACCGGCACACCCCGGAGATGATCCAGAACCTGTCCGCCGCCGCGGGCGCCCCCGTCACCGTCTCCTTCACGCCCACGCTCGCCCCGATGCCGCGCGGCATCCTCGCCACGTGCAGCGCGAAGGCCACGGAGGGCGTCACCGCCGAGTCCGTGCGGGCCGCGTACGAGAAGGCCTACGCGGACGAGCCGTTCGTGCACCTGCTCCCCGAGGGGCAGTGGCCCGCGACCGCCGCCGTGTACGGCTCGAACGCCGTGCAGATCCAGGTCGCGTACGACGAGGCGGCGGGGCGCGTCATCGTGATCAGCGCCATCGACAACCTCACCAAGGGCACCGCGGGCGGCGCCCTGCAGAGCATGAACATCGCACTCGGGCTCCCCGAGGAGCTCGGTCTTTCCACGATCGGAGTGGCACCGTGAGCGTCGCACGTGCAGCCGCCGGGCCGCAGACGACAACGAATCCCGCGCCGCTGCGCTGCGCGGGCGGAGAAGCGAACAAGGAGATGCAGTGAGCGTCACGGCAGCGCAGGGATTCACGGCGGCGGGCATCGCCGCCGGGATCAAGGAGAACGGCAACCCGGACCTGGCCCTCGTGGTCAACACCGGGCCCCGCCTGGCCGCCGCGGGCGTCTTCACCTCCAACCGCGTCAAGGCCGCGCCCGTCCTCTGGTCGGAGCAGGTCGTCAAGGGCGGGCTCGTCTCGGCCGTCGTCCTCAACTCCGGTGGCGCCAACGCCTGTACGGGCCCCCAGGGCTTCCAGGACACGCACGCCACCGCCGAGAAGGTCGCCGGGACGCTCGACCTGAACGCGGGCGAGGTCGCCGTCGCGTCGACCGGGCTCATCGGCGTCACGCTCCCCATGGCCAAGCTCCTGCCGGGAGTCGAGAAGGCCGCGGGCGAACTCTCCGCGCACGGCGGCGAGAAGGCCGCCATCGCGATCAAGACCACCGACAGCGTGCACAAGACGGCCGTGGTCACCCAGGACGGCTGGACGGTCGGCGGGATGGCGAAGGGCGCGGGCATGCTCGCCCCCGGACTCGCCACGATGCTCGTCGTCCTCACCACGGACGCCGACCTGGAGGCCGACGCCCTGGACAAGGCGCTGCGGGCCGCCACGAAGGTCACCTTCGACCGGGTCGACTCCGACGGCTGCATGTCGACGAACGACACGGTGCTCCTGATGGCCTCCGGAGCCTCTCAAGTCACCCCGGAACACGCCGAGTTCGCCGAGGCCGTCCGCACCGTCTGCGACGACCTCGCGCGCCAGCTCATCGGCGACGCCGAGGGCGCGAGCAAGGACATCCGGATCGAGATCATCAACGCGGCCTCCGAGGACGACGCCGTAGAGGTGGGCCGCTCCATCGCCCGCAACAACCTCCTCAAGTGCGCCCTCCACGGCGAGGACCCCAACTGGGGCCGGGTGCTCTCCGCCATCGGCACCACGAAGGCCGCCTTCGAGCCCGACCGGCTGAACGTCGCCATCAACGGCGTCTGGGTCTGCAAGAACGGCAGCGTGGGCGAGGACCGCGACCTCGTCGACATGCGGTACCGGGAAATCAAGATCACCGCGGATCTGGCGGCGGGCACCGCCGAGCCGGTCGTGATCTGGGCCAACGACCTCACCGCCGACTACGTCCACGAGAACAGCGCGTACGCGTCATGAGCGGCAACCCGACCGCGCGGAAGCACACCGCGCTCCCCAAGGCGCAGATCCTCATCGAGGCGCTGCCCTGGCTCACCCGGCACCGCGGCAAGACCGTCGTCATCAAGTTCGGCGGCAACGCCATGATCGACGAGGAGCTGAAGGCCGCCTTCGCGCAGGACGTCGTCTTCCTGCACCACGCGGGCCTCAGGCCCGTCGTCGTGCACGGCGGCGGACCGCAGATCAGCGCGGCCCTCGACCGGCACGGCATCGTCAGCGAGTTCAAGGCGGGCCTGCGGGTCACCACCGAGGACGCCATGGACGTCGTACGCATGGTGCTCGCGGGACAGGTCCAGCGCGAGCTCGTCGGCCTGCTCAACCAGCACGGCCCGCTCGCCGTCGGCCTCACCGGCGAGGACGCGCACACCATCACCGCCACCAAGCACCAGCCCCGCATCGAGGGCGAGTTGGTCGACATCGGCCGGGTCGGCGAGATCACCGAGATCGACACCGGCGCCATCGAGGCCCTGCTCGCGGACGGCCGCATCCCGGTCGTCTCCTCGATCGCACGCTCCCAGGACGACCACCATGTCTACAACGTCAATGCTGATACGGCGGCTGCGGCACTTGCGGCTGCGCTGGACGCCGAGACCCTGATGGTCCTCACGGACGTCGAGGGCCTCTACGAGGACTGGCCCAACAGCGACGAGGTGATCAGCCGCCTGACCGCGAAGGAGCTGGAAAAGCTCCTTCCCGAGCTGGCAAGCGGCATGGTCCCGAAGATGGAGGGCTGCCTGCACGCCGTACGCAACGGCGTCGAGACGGCCCGCGTGATCGACGGACGGGTCCAGCACTCGATCCTGCTGGAGATCTTCACCGACGAGGGCATCGGCACGATGGTCGTGCCGGACGCACCTGAGGCCGATACGGAGGGGGAAGCGGCATGACCGGCAACGAGGAGCTGACTCAGCGCTGGCAGGACGCGCTGATGGACAACTACGGCACCCCCAGGCTGCCCCTCGTCCGCGGCGCGGGCAGCAAGCTGTGGGACGCCGACGGCAAGGAGTACGTCGACTTCGTCGGCGGCATCGCGGTCAACGCGCTCGGCCACGCCCACCCGGCGGTCGTCGAGGCGGTCAGCACCCAGATCGCGTCCCTCGGCCACGTCTCGAACCTCTTCATCGCCGAGCCGCCGGTCGCGCTGGCCGAGCGGCTGCTCCAGCTCTTCGGGCGCGCGGGCCGGGTGTACTTCTGCAACTCCGGCGCCGAGGCCAACGAAGGCGCCTTCAAGATCGGCCGCCTGACCGGGCGTTCGCACATGGTGGCCACGGACGGCGGCTTCCACGGCCGGACCATGGGGGCGCTCGCGCTCACCGGCCAGCCCGGCAAGCAGGAGCCCTTCCTGCCGCTGCCCGGCGACGTCACGCACGTCCCGTACGGCGACGCGGAGGCCCTGCGGGCAGCGGTCACCGAGGAGACGGCCTTCGTCGTCATCGAGCCCATCCAGGGCGAGAACGGCGTCGTGGTGCCGCCCGCGGGCTATCTGAAGGCGGCGCGGGAGATCACGACGGCCACCGGAACCCTCCTCGTACTCGACGAGGTACAGACCGGAATCGGCCGTACCGGTCACTGGTTCGAGTACCTCGCGCACGAGGGCGTCGAGCCGGACGTCGTCACGCTCGCGAAGGGTCTGGGCGGCGGTCTGCCGCTCGGTGCCACGGTCGCGTTCGGCGCGGCCGCGGAGCTCCTCAAGCCCGGTCACCACGGAACGACGTTCGGCGGGAACCCCGTGGCAAGCGCCGCGGGACTCGCGGTGCTCGACACGATCGAGGCGGAGGGTCTGCTCGAGAACACGAAGCGGGCGAGCGAGAAGCTGCGCGACGGAATCGAGTCACTCGGACACCCGCTCGTGGGCCATGTCCGGGGTGCGGGCCTGCTGCTGGGTATCGTGCTCACCGAGCCGCTCGCGCCCCAGGCGCAGCAGGCGGCTCAGGACGCCGGTTTCCTGGTGAACGCGCCCGCCCCCGATGTCGTACGGCTGATGCCGCCGCTGAACGTGCGCGACGACGAGGTGGACGCGTTCCTCCGGGCCCTGCCCGGCGTGCTTGACCAGGCCACCGCGGCCAACGGGGACGGACGATCCGGAGAATGAGACGACGATGAGCCAGGCGCAAGGCAACGAGCACGCGGAACACCCGGATCACGCCGGGCCCGCGGTGCCGCAGACCCGCACCGCACGCCACCGCCGGATCGTGGACATCCTCAACCGGCAGCCCGTGCGCTCCCAGAGCCAGCTGGCGAAGCTGCTCGCCGACGATGGCCTCACGGTCACGCAGGCGACGCTCTCGCGGGACCTGGACGAGCTGAACGCCGTGAAGATCCGCAACGCCGAGGGCGACCTCATCTACGCGGTGCCGAGCGAGGGCGGCTTCCGCACTCCGCGTGCCCCGCTGGGGGAGTCGGCCAAGGAGGAGCGGATGCGCCGCCTCTCCGCGGAGCTCCTGATCTCCGCGGAGGCCTCGGCCAACCTCGTCGTCCTGCGGACGCCGCCGGGCGCCGCCCAGTTCCTCGCCTCGGCGATCGACCAGGCGGAGCTGCACGACATCTTGGGGACGATCGCGGGGGACGACACGCTGATGCTGATCAGCCGGGAGGCTACGGGGGGTCAGGCGCTGGCGGATCACTTGCTGCGCCTGGCTTCGAACGAGCATTAGATTTTCCCCAACCCCGCCCCTTCCCGAAAACTCGCTGGGCGCGAGGGCCTACCTGGGGCTCCGCCCCAGACCCCGAACAAGA
>NZ_BAAAUG010000158.1:1894-24269 GCF_039533825.1 Streptomyces rectiviolaceus | reverse complement strand
ATCATTCAGCCCGTCCGGCGATTGAGGACGAACTCGGCGAAGCCGGTGACGACGGCAACCCAAGGCCCCCGCGCCAGAGCGGGTTTTCGGGAAGGGGCGGGGTTGGGGAATGAGCATTGCTCCTATCCCAGCACCCCACCCACCAGCGGATCATCCCCGACAAACGCCACAAGCTCCGCAAGCCCCGGCGCCGTAGCCGGCCCCCGGCGAGTCACCGCAATAGCCGCCGCCGCGTTCGCGCCACGCGCAGCCGTCAGGGGGTCAAGTCCCCGCCCCAACAGGGCGAGGAACGCGCCCACATGGGCATCCCCCGCGCCGTTGCTGTCCACCGCGTCCACGGGGAACCCGGGCACATGCACAACCTCCCCCGAGCCCGGCGCAGCCAGCCAGCAGCCGTCCTTGTCGGCCCGCACAAGCACCCCCGCCCCCGGCGCGAGCCGCCCGCGCAGGGCGGAAGCCGCCTCCTGCGGAAGAGAGAGGCCCGTCATCAGGCGGCCCTCACGCGCATTGCAGCTCAGCCAGTCCGTCCGGGCAAGGACCGGATCAAGGACGGACGCGGGAATGTCGGCGACCAACGGCGCCGGATCGAAGCAGACCCGCACATCGCCCGGCAGCCCCGGCGCGAACGCGGACAGCAGCGGACCGTTGACCTCCATCACGAGGCTGTACCCGGACAACTGCACGGTGTCGCCCGGCCGCAGCGCCCCCGCGACGGCCGCCGTCTCCGCGGCCGTCATCCGCGCGTCCACGCCGAAACTGGTCACGAACGTCCGCTCGCCCCCAGAATCCACCAGCGCCACGCAGAAGCCCGTGTCCCCGTCCGTACGCACCGGGAGCAGCGTCCCGATGCCCTCCTCCGTGAGGGCACGGCGTACGAGATCCCCGTAAGGGCCGGTGCCATGGAGACCCGCGTACACCGTGTCGGCCCCCAGACGCCGCGCCGCCGTCAGGGCGTTGAAGCCGCCGCCCGCGTACAGCTCCGTACGGGAGCCGATCACGTCGCCGCCCCGTTCGGGCAGCGCGGGGACCTCGATGACGAGGTCGGCGATGACGTTCCCCGCGAGGACGATGCGAGGGGAGGCGGCGGTGGCGCTCATCGGACGGGCTCCTCAAGTGCGGGGGAGGGAACAGCAGTTGTCACGGGGCGGCCACGCCCGCCGAACACGGCGTACACCGCCGCACCCACCCCTATCGACACCGCCCAGCCAAGGCCATTGACCCCCGGCCAGGTGTCGGCCAGCGGCCCGGAGAACCACACGTCGTCCGCTCCCGTACCTGCGGTCGTGAAGAGGAGCCCCGACACGATCGCCGCCACCCAGGCGAGCACGGCGGGCAGCCGGAAGCCGCCGGTGTACCAGTAGCGGCTGGTCCGCGAAGTGTCCATCAGGCCGTCCGGGTCGTAGTCGCGGCCTCGCAGCATGTCGACCGCGATCACTCCGATCCAGGCGGAGATCGGCACGGCGAGCAGGGTGAGGAAGGTGGAGAACGGGCCGTAGAAGTCGTCGGCGATCAGCATGAAGTAGATGCCGCCGAGGAACATCAGCACGATGTCGATGACCACGGCCCAGGCCCGCGGCACCCGCAGACCCAGCGTGATCATGGTGAGGCCCGCGGAGTACGTCGACAGGTGGTTCGACATCAGCAGGCCGCCGAAGGCCGCGATCAGATACGGGATCGCCATCCAGGACGGCAGCATCGCGTTGATCGCGGAGACGGGGTCGGAGGAGGTGGCGAGTGAAGGGTCGCCCGCCGTAAGGAGCGAGCCGAGCGAGATGAGCAGCACCAGCGGGATGCCCGCGCCGAAGGCCGACGCGGTGACCAGGCGGCGCCCCGGGATCGTACGGGGGAGGTAACGGGCGTAGTCCGCACCGGCGTTGGCCCAGCCGATGCCCGTGCCCGCGGCGATGAAGCCGATGCCCGCGACGACGCCGCTGGTCGGTCCCGCCGGTGCTTCGAGGACCTTCGACCAGTCGACGGTGGCGACCAGGAAGCCCATCACGATCAGGTTCAGTACGCCGAAGAGCACCGTCGCCCACTTGTTGATCCACATGATCGTGGCGTGCCCGAGACCGCTGATCAGCAGCGTGCAGGCGATGAAGACCAGCAGGCAGAGCACGGTCAGGAAGGAGTTCTTGCGGATGTCGAAGGCCACGCCGAGGAGAGCCAGCAGCGCGTACGCCGCCGTGGTCGTCGTGATCGTCTCCCAGCCGATCCGGCTCAGCCAGGTGACCAGCGTCGGGCCCGCGTTGCCGCGCTGTCCGAACACCGCGCGGGAGAGCGTCAACGCGGGCGCGCCGCCCTTCTTGCCCGCCAGGCTCAACGCCCCCACCAGCGCGAACGATCCGAACGAGCCGACGATCGCGACCAGCGCGGCCTGCCATATGTTCAGTCCGCGGAAGGCGACGAGCGTCGCGCCGAGCGGTAGCCCGAGGATCGAGATGTTGGCGGCGAACCAGGTCCAGAACATCTGGCCCGCGTGACCATGACGCTCACTGTCGGGGACCGGCTCGATCCCTCGGGTCTCTACGGCGCCGACCTGATCGTTCTTCGTCGAAGCGGCCATGACGGGACCTCCTTGCGCGATACGTGGGGCGGGGACGGGGGAGGCGTACGAGAAGGGGGGGCTTAGCGGTGGGTGAGCAACTGGGCCGCCAGCGGCTCCAGTTCGAGGCCGTTGACCGTGCGAAGGGTGCGTACGGCGTCGGCGGGCAGGCCCGAGAGGCCGCTCACCGATCCGGCGACGGCGCCCGCGATCGCGCCGATCGTGTCGCTGTCGCCGCCGAGGTTCGCGGCGAGGAGCGTGCTGCGCCAGGGGTCGCCGCCGGTCAGCGCGAGCACCGCGAACGCGGCGGGCACCGACTCCTGGCTGGCGACGCTGGTGCCGATGAGCGCCACGATGCGGTCGAGGGCGGCGGCCTCGTCCAGTCCTTCCACCAGCTCGCGGGCCCAGGCGATCCGGGCTGAGATGTCGGCTCCTGCGATCCAGTTGCCGCGCCGGGCACCGGCCTCGGCCGCGGTGATCGCGGCGTCGAAGGCCTCGTCGAGCGTGCCGCCCGCGACGCCCGTGCTCACCGCGGCCGCGACGACGGCGGCGCCCGCGATGCCGATGTTCGTGTCATGGGTGACCTGGCAGGACTCCACGACCCGGTCGAGGAAATGCGGCAGCGGATCGGCGGCGAAGGCGATCCCGACCGGGGTGACGCGCATCGCGGCGCC
The DNA here is from genome assembly GCF_039533825.1 of Streptomyces rectiviolaceus. Taxonomy (NCBI): domain Bacteria; kingdom Bacillati; phylum Actinomycetota; class Actinomycetes; order Kitasatosporales; family Streptomycetaceae; genus Streptomyces; species Streptomyces rectiviolaceus. The sequence continues at coordinate 21,053 of NZ_BAAAUG010000158.1, read as the reverse complement.
GTTGGTGGTGCCGTACCTGCCCGCCTCCTTGGGGTCGGTGCCGCCCGCGACGGCGTCAAGGGCGGCCTTGGTCGAAGGGCCGAGCAGGTCGAAGGAGCCCTTGGCCTTCATCTCCCGCTCCCAGGACAGGAGTTCGGCGGCGAACCGCAGCGGGTCGACGTGCCCGCCGCCCTCGACGAGCAGCCGCGCCACGATGACCGCCTGGTCGGTGTCGTCGGTGACGGCGCCGGCGGGCATGCCCGCGCTCACGGGGTTGTCGTCCCTTGCGGGTTCGAACCCGGTGAGGGTGCCGTAGACGCGTACGACGTCCTCGCGGGACATGACCTGGGTCGGCATGCCCAGGGCGTCGCCGAGCGCGAGTCCGTAGAAGGCGCCGAGCGCGCGGTCGAGAAGGCCGGGGGGTGCTGTGGTCACGAGTTGGCTCCTCGGCCGGTGCGTACGTGCAGTTGGAACCGGGACGGGTCGAGCAGGCTGGTCACCTGCTCCACGACCTCCCCGTCGGCATCGCGGAAGACCTGGGCGAGCCGGATGAACGGTTCGCCCGGGGAGCGGTGCAGGAGCCCCGCGTCCTCGTCGCCGAGGCCGGACACCGCTATGTGGGCGTCGCTCGACGCGGCGATGTGGCCCGCGGCGAGCAGCGTCCGGTTCAGCGAGCCGCCTTCGAGGCCTCGCTCGGGCAGGTCGGCGAGGGCGGGCACGGCGGGGACGCGGCTGCGCTCCAGGGAGACGCCGTCGCCGCCGGGCAGTCGCCTGACGCGGTCCAGAGCGATGAAGTGCGCGTCCGCGAGGCCGAGTTCGGCGGCGAGCTCCGGGTCGGTGACGCGCTCGAAGCGGAGGGTGTCCGTGGAGAGCTCGGTGCCCTGGTCGGCGAGCGCCCGGGTCCAGCCGAGCTGCTGGTCGAGCGGGGTCCCGTCGAACGTGACGATCGAACCGATGCCGGCGTGCGTCTCGATGAGCCCCTGCTCGCCGAGCGCGCTGAGCGCCTGGCGCACGGTGGTGCGACTGACCCCGAAACGCTCCCGCAGGGCGTGCTCGCCGGGGAGCCGGCTGCCGTCGGCGTGCACCCCGGCGCGGATCTCGTCGGCGAGCACGTGCGCGACGCGATGATGTTTATGAACCTGTCCAGGCATGTCTAGAAGGTAAGCGGAGCTGATCCGTCCCGTCTACGGCTGCCGGAAGATTCTTTGCGACGGGGGTACGTCCCCGCCGCGGGAGGCGTGCCCGTCAGGCCTGTTCGGCCCGCTCTTCGGCCCGCTCTTCGGTCCGCTGCTCGGTCCGCCGCGCCCGATGCGACATCCAGGCGGCGACCAAAGCCCCCGAGACGTTGTGCCACACGGAGAACACGGCGGCGGGCAGCGCGGCCAGCGGGCTGAAGTGGGCCGTGGCGAGCGACGCCGCGAGCCCCGAGTTCTGCATGCCGACCTCGAATGCCATGGCGCGCGATGCCGGCGGGCCGAGGCGTGCCAGCTTGCCCGCGCCGTAGCCGAGCGCGAGGCCCAGGCCGTTGTGCAGGACGACGGCGAGGAACACGAGCAGGGCGGCCGACTTGATGGCCGCCGCGCTGCCCGCGACCACGATCGCCACGATGACGGCGATGGTCAGGGCGGACAGCCACGGAAGGGCGCTGAGGACCCGCCCGATGTAGCGACCGAAGAGGAGGCGTACGACGAGACCGGCGATGACCGGAAGCAGCACGGTCTTGAGGATGTCGGTCACCATCGAGCCCGCGTCCACGGGCAGGTACTCGCCCGCGAGGAGCAGCGTCAGCGGCGGAGTGATCAGCGGCGCGAGCACCGTCGAGACGGTGGCCACCGAGACGGAGAGGGCCACGTCGCCGCGTGCCAGGTAGGTCACCACATTGGACGCGGTCCCGCTGGGCGCGCAGCCGACGAGGATGACTCCGGCCGCCAGTTGGGGCGAGAGCCCGAGCGCGTGGGCGATCAGCCAGCCGAGCCCCGGCATGATCACGTAGTGCGCGACCAGGCCGAGCGCGACGGCCCAGGGGCGCTTGACGACACCCTGGAAGTCGAGCGGGGTCATGGTGAGCCCCATGCAGAACATCACGAGACCCAGGAGGTACGGGACGTCTGTGCCCCAGCCCTTGAAGGCGTCCGGCGCCATCAGGCCGAGCGCGCCTGCGGCGAGCACGAGGACGGGGAAGACCGTGACGGCGAGGCGGGCCGCCTTGTCGCCGCTCTCCGTGGAGCTGGGGATCGTCTGTTCGGTTTGCACCCGGCGATGCAACGCCGGGGTGCGGCGGGGACGCAACCCCGTCTCGATATGTGGTCGCTACACGAAGCTGGCAGGATCGTTCAGTAGCGCGTGATGGCGGTGGGCCCCGACTCCGTCCCGATCGCCATGTGCGGCCGCCGGTCCGGCTCGGCCCACCGCAGGATCCGTCGCATCGCCTCGCCCGCCACGGACACACAACCCGCCGTCGCCCCACGCCCGTTGACGTGCAGGAAGATCCCGGCGCCGCGCCCCCGCACCGGGCGGTCGTAGTTGAAGCCGATCACCAGGGCGTGCGCGTACTGGGTGCCGTACGTGATGAGGTGCTCGGATTCGGCGGCGCGGCAGTCGGCGGGGCGGGGCTGGGTCCAGCGGTTGTAGGAGCGGGACTTGTTGTCCTGGCACCACCAGGAGTTCTTCGTGACGCGGCGGTAGGGGTAGTCCGTGCCGGACGGCGCGGGCTTGATGCCGAAGGCGTACGGGAGGCGGAAGAGGCCGGTGGGGGTCGTGTTCGTCCCCTGTTCGCGCGAGCCACCGGCCGTCAGGCCCTTCGCGCCGAACCGCGCCGCCGCCGACCCGGACTTCACCCACCGGCCGCCGTGCCGGTCCCACCACGTGACCGTGCCGGTGGTGGAGCCGGTGTGCGCGGCCCGGGCGGTGATGAGCTGGGTGCCGCCGCCCGTGTCGGCCATCCGGTCCGGCAGCGGGCGGCTCGCGCCGGGAGCGGCACCGAGGGTACCGGTGACGGCGAGGACGAGGGCGGCTGCGGACGCGAGGGCGGCGGCACGGGGGCGCATGGCTCAGACGGTAGTGGGAGGCAAGGGCAACGGCACTCCGGGCAGGCCGTCGATGCTCCGTGCGATCTGCCGCTTGGTGAAGTACTCGCTCAGTGAGGTGTCGTCCTCGCGCGCGAAGCGCTTGCCGTGCAGGTCGCGGTCCTTGTCGTACGACATGAAGGGGACCGCGTATCCGCAGGTGTCACGGATGAGTTCGGCCGTCACGACGATGATCGCGCGCAGGCCGTGCGGGGTCGGGTCGATGTCGGGGAAGTGCCCGAGCAGCTCCGCCCAGCGCGGGTCGTCACGGAAGACGGGTTCACCGCGCCCATGCACCCGGACGATGTTCGGCGGGCCCTGGAAGGCGGTCCACATCAGGGTGATGCGGCCGTTCTCGCGCAGGTGCGCGACCGTCTCCGCGTTGCTGCCCGCGAAGTCGAGATAGGCCACGGTGTGTTCGTCGATGACGGCGAAGGAGCCGGTGAGGCCCTTGGGGGAGAGATTGATCGTGCCGTCGTCCGCGAGGGGCGCGGTCGCGGTGAAGAAGAGAGGCTGGGCCTCGATGAACGAGCGGAGTCTGCCGTCTATGCGTTCGTAAGTCTTTCCCATGCCTAAGGATTATTCACCAGAGATCATTCGACTGTCTAACGACTTGACGCGGCAGTCTGCACCATGCCTGGATTGACGAAACATACGGAGCACTGCATACTCATGCATGACGCCGAATGCAGGGTAAGGAGCACGTGAAGTGAGCAGCAACAACGGCGGTGACGTCCGGCTCTGGGGCGGCAGGTTCGCGGACGGCCCGGCAGAGGCCCTGGCCAAGCTGTCGGCATCGGTCCACTTCGACTGGCGCCTGGCGCCGTACGACATCGCCGGTTCCCGCGCCCACGCGCGCGTGCTCCACAAGGCGGGGCTGCTCACCGAGGACGAGCTGACCCGCATGCAGGCCGGACTCGACCGGCTCGAGACCGATGTGGCATCGGGCGAGTTCGTCGGCACCATCGCCGACGAGGACGTGCACACCGCCCTGGAGCGGGGCCTGCTCGAACGGCTCGGCCCGGACCTCGGCGGCAAGCTGCGCGCGGGCCGGTCGCGCAACGACCAGGTGGCGACCCTCTTCCGGATGTACCTGCGGGACCACGCCCGGATCATCGGCGGCCTGATCGCCGACCTCCAGGGCGCGCTCGTCGGCCTCGCCGAGGCGCACCCGGACGTCGCCATGCCGGGGCGTACGCACCTTCAGCACGCCCAGCCCGTGCTCTTCGCGCACCACGTCCTCGCCCACGTCCAGTCCCTCTCCCGGGACGCGGAGCGGCTGCGGCAGTGGGACGAGCGGACGGCCGTCTCGCCGTACGGCTCGGGCGCGCTCGCGGGATCCTCTCTCGGCCTGGACCCCGAGGCCGTCGCCGCGGACCTCGGCTTCGAGCACGGCTCGGCGGCCAACTCCATCGACGGGACGGCATCGCGGGACTTCGCCGCGGAGTTCGCCTTCATCACCGCGATGATCGGCGTGAACCTCTCCCGGATCGCCGAGGAGATCATCCTCTGGAACACGAAGGAGTTCTCCTTCGTCACGCTCCACGACGCCTTCTCGACGGGCTCGTCGATCATGCCGCAGAAGAAGAACCCGGACATCGCCGAGCTGGCACGCGGTAAGTCGGGCCGCCTCATCGGCAACCTCACGGGCCTGATGGCGACGCTCAAGGCGCTGCCGCTCGCGTACAACCGCGACCTCCAGGAGGACAAGGAGCCGGTCTTCGACTCCTGCGACCAGCTGGAGGTCCTGCTCCCCGCCTTCACCGGCATGATGGCGACGCTCACCGTGCACCGCGAGCGCATGGCGGAGCTGGCCCCGGCCGGGTTCTCGCTCGCCACGGACATCGCCGAGTGGCTGGTCAAGCAGGGCGTGCCGTTCCGTGTGGCGCACGAGGTCGCAGGCGAGTGCGTCAAGGAGTGCGAGGCGCACGGCATCGAGCTCGACCAGCTCACGGACGAACAGTTCGCCAAGATCTCCGAGCACCTCACGCCCGAGGTCCGGACCGTCCTGAACGTCCCCGGCGCCCTGGCGTCCCGCGACGGCCGCGGCGGCACCGCCCCTTCGGCCGTCGCCGCCCAGCTCGTCGAGGTCAAGGCCGATCTGACGGTTCAGCAGGAGTGGGCCGCGGCGCGTAAGTGACGCCGGGGCAGCGCGTCCCGCGTTGACGTGGGCATCGCGGGTTACGTTGGTCGTCTTCCGCAAGGAGCCGACCGAACGGAGCCCGCGATGCCCTTCTCGCGCTTGGCCGCAGCGACCACCCCCACCGCCCACATCGGGTTCGGCCTCGCCGCAGTCGGCAGGCCCGGCTACATCACGCTGGGCCGCGAAGCCGATCTGCCGCCGTCGCGCAGCGTCGAGGCCCTGCGCGAGCGCACCCTCGAACTCCTCGACGCCGCCTACGCGCTGGGCGTCCGGTACATCGACGTGGCGCGCTCCTACGGCCGTTCCGAGGAGTTCCTCGCCGACTGGCTGCACGCCAGGCCCGACATCCGGGACGTCGTGATCGGCAGCAAGTGGGGTTATACGTACACGGCTGCCTGGAGCGCCGACGCCGTGGGCCCGCACGAGGTCAAGGACCACAGCGTCGCCGCGTACCTCCGGCAGCGCGAGGAGAGCGCCCAGCTGCTCGGCGAGCGGCTCGACCTCTATCAGATCCACTCGGTGACGCCGGAGAGCCCTGCCCTCACCGACAAGGAACTGCACGCCAAACTGGCCGAGTTGGCGGCAGGCGGCGTGAGCGTCGGGCTCTCCGTCAGCGGCCCGGAGCAGGCTGCCGCGATCCGCGCCGCCCTCGCCGTGACCGTCGACGGCGAGCCGCTCTTCCGTACCGTCCAGGCCACGTACAACGCCCTGGAGACATCGGCGGGCCCCGCGCTCGCCGAAGCCCATGACGCGGGGCTCACCGTCCTGGTCAAGGAGGCCATGGCCAACGGCCGCCTCGCCGACCCGCACGCCCCCGCGCCCCTGCGCGAGATCGCCGAGGCGACCGGGCTCGGCTGCGACGCGGTGGCGCTCGCCCTGGTGCTGCGCCAGCCGTGGGCGGGTGTGGTCCTCTCCGGGGCCGCCACCTCGGTCCAGCTCGTCTCGAACCTGCACGCGGCGGCCGTCGACCTCGACGCGGAGCAGCTGGAGCGGCTCGCGGGGCTCACCGAGGAGCCGGTCGCGTACTGGGGGCGGCGCGGGCAGCTGCCCTGGCACTGATCGACCCACTTGACGGGCCCTGGTGATCGGCGCGAATAAATTGTGAGACAAATTTGTCTCACATGGCCTATGGTTGTCTCATGTCAGTCGATCGCGACCAGGTGCTGCGCAGCGCCGCGGCGCTCCTCACCCGCAAAGGCTCCGCCACGATGGACGAGGTGGCGCGCGCGGCGGGCATCAGCCGCGCCACCCTGCACCGGCACTTCGCCGGGCGCGACGCCCTCGTGCGCGCCCTGGAAGAGCTCGGCATCCAGGAGTGCGAGGCCGCCCTGGAGGCGGCCCGGCTCGGTGAGGACGGTGCCGAGGAGGCGCTGCGCCGCCTGGTCAAGGAGATCCAGCCGGCCGCGGGTCTTTTCGCGTTCCTCGTCACCGAGAACCAGCTCTTCGAGGACGACGCGCAGCACGAGGGCTGGTCGCGGCTCGACGACAGCATCGGCGCGCTCTTCCGGCGCGGCCAGGAGAGCGGCGAGTTCCGCATCGACCTGAGCCCCGCCTGGCTCACGGAGGCGCTGTACGGACTCGTCGGCGCCGGCGCCTGGGCCGTACTGGACGGCCGCGTGGCCGCCAAGGACTTCACACACATGATCGCCGAGCTGCTGATCGGCGGAGCACAACGGAGAGTGGAACCATGACCAGCATCGAACAGCGGACCGCGTCGGCGGAGGTCGAGCGCAGCCCCGGCCGCTGGCTCGCGCTCGCCGTGCTGGTCCTTGCCGTACTGCTCGTCGCCGTGGACGCGACGGTGCTCGGCCTGGCCACGCCGTACATCAGCGAGGACCTCAAGCCGACCGGCACGCAACTGCTGTGGATCGGCGACGTGTACTCGTTCGTCATCGCCGGTCTGCTCGTCTCCATGGGCAGTCTCGGTGACCGCATCGGCCGCAAGAAGCTCCTGCTGATCGGCGCCGTCGCGTTCGGCGGGGTCTCGGTGCTCAACGCCTACGCGACCACGCCCGAACTCCTCATGCTGGCCCGGGCGCTGCTCGGTGTCGCGGGTGCGACGCTGATGCCGTCCACCCTCGCGCTGATCCGGAACATCTTCCACGACCCGCGCGAGCGCAGCCTCGCGGTCGGCATCTGGGGCGCGATGGCGTCGGCAGGTGCGGCCGTCGGTCCTGTCGTGGGCGGCTTCCTGCTCGAACACTTCTGGTGGGGCTCGGTCTTCCTGATCAACCTGCCGGTGATGGCGGTCCTGGTCGTCGTCGGCATCAAGTTCCTGCCCGAGTCGAAGAACCCCGCGCCGGGTCCGTGGGACCTGATCAGCGTCGTGCTCTCGCTCATCGGCATGATCGGCGTCGTGTACGCCATCAAGGAGGCGGCGGCGCACGGCATCCGCTGGGACGTCGGTGTGGCGGCTCTGCTCGGCGTGGCAGCCCTCACCTGGTTCGTACGGCGCCAACTCACCCTTACGGCGCCCCTCCTGGACATGCGGTTGTTCCGCAACCGGGGCTTCTCCGGGGCGGTGCTCGCCGACCTACTCACGGTCCTCGGGCTCTCGGGCCTGGTCTTCTTCCTCTCCCAGTTCCTGCAACTGGTCCAGGGGCGGCGGCCGTTCGAGGCTGGCCTCGCCGAACTCCCCGCGGCGGTGGGTGCGGTGGCGGCCGGTCTGATCGCGGGCATGGTCGCGCGGCGGTTCTCCGTGCGCGCGGTGGTCGCCGGCGGTCTCGCGGCGGTGGGCGTCGCCCTTGCGGCGCTGACCACGCTGAGCCAGTCCACCGGGTATCCGCTCCTCGGAGCCTCGCTCCTGGTCGTCGGCATCGGCGCGGGCTTCTCGTTCACGGTGACCGCCGACGTCATCCTCTCCAGCGTGCCCAAGGAACAGGCGGGCGCCGCGTCCGCGGTCTCCGAGACGGCGTACGAACTGGGCGCGGCACTCGGCATCGCCCTGCTCGGCTCCATCGTGACCGGCGTCTACCGCGACTTCACCGCTCCGGCGGGCACGCCTCCCGAGGTGGCGTCGGCCGCGCACGAATCACTGGGCGGCGCGGTGGAGTCGACGGCGGGCCTCCCGGCCCACGAGTCCCAGGCCCTGCTCGCCTCGGCCCAGGACGCGTTCGTCGAGGGGCTGCGGCTCGCCGCGGGCGCGGGCGCGGTGGTGCTCCTCGCCACGGCGGTGGCGGCGTGGTTCCTCTTGAAGGGCTCAAAGCTGGAAGACGGCGGTGTGCCCCGTAAGGGGCGTGGGGAACTGCGCGACAAGCCACAGTCGGCCCGCTGACGACAAAGAAACGTGAAACGCCCGCCCCGGCGCCGGGGAGCACCCAGCGCCGGGGCGGGCGCGCAGTAAAACCAGTTCCGGGCGGCTACGCCGCCTTCGCCTTCGTGGCGTACATGTCCACGTACTCCTGACCGGAGAGCTGCATGACCTCCGTCATCACGGAGTCCGTCACCGCCCGCAGCACATAGCGGTCGCGGTCCATGCCCTCGTACCGCGAGAACTCCATCGGCTCACCGAACCGCACCGTCACGCGGCCCGGGCGGGGGAGACCCTTGCCGCCCGGCTGGAGCTTGTCCGTGCCGATCATCGCGAAGGGGACGACGGGCGCGCCGGTCATGAGGGTCAGCCGGGCGATGCCCGTGCGGCCGCGGTACAGGCGGCCGTCGGGGGAGCGGGTGCCCTCGGGGTAGATGCCGAAGAGCTTGCCCTCCTCCAGGACGCGCCGCCCGGTCATCAGGGCCGCGACACCGCCGTGGCCGCCGTCGCGGTCCACGGGGATCATTCCGGAGCCGGTGAAGAACCAGGCCATCAGGCGGCCCTTGAGCCCCTTGCCCGTGACGTACTCGTCCTTGCCGATGAAGAACACGGGGCGCGGGCAGACGAGAGGCATGATCATCGAGTCGATGAACGTGAGGTGGTTTCCGGCCATGATGACCGGACCGGTGCCCGGAATGTTCTCTGCGCCTTCCACCCGTGGGCGGAACATCAGACGCAAGATCGGTCCGAGCACAGCCTTGATGAGCGCGAGACGGGACAACGGGCCCTCCGGTGTCAACGGGTCGACGACGAGTATGTGCAGGTGAGGACGATACTCGCGGGTCCCCGCTCACCGCACATCGGGTTCACGCACTCGATACGCAGAGTTGACCTGGGTTTGCGTGGTGTTGCCCTCGGACCGCCCTTCTTGTGACGACGTTATCCCCGTGTGGGGCATGTGGCGCGTCCTAGTGGTCCTTGTCACGCACCGCGGTCACGCGCTGCCACGGAGTTCGCGGACGTCCGCGAACGGCCGAGGACAACCGAGGACGGCCGATGACGACCGAGGACAACCGAACGGACCCCTCCCCGCACACCAGTAGCCATCCGGCGTCACCCTTACGTTCGGTCCAGGGTCTCCCATCTGTCACGCGCGGCCACCTACGATCGTGCCGCTTTGTCAGGTGCAAGGCAGCACATCGGGAGGAGCGCTCAATGGCTACGCAGCAGTCGAGGCATTCGGAGTCAGGGGAGCCGGGGGAGCCGGAGGAGCGGCGGCGGCCGGGGCGGCGCGCGGTACTGGGAGCGGCGGTCCTCGGGGCGGGCACAGCCGTGGCAGGACTGCCCGGCGTGGCGAGAGCCGACGCCAAGCACGGGCACGGGGGCTACAAGGACCTGCCGGTGCCCACGGTCGTCGCGCACCGCGGCACCAGCGGCTACCGGCCCGAGCACACGCTCGGCTCGTACCAGCTCGCCCTCGACATGGGCGCGCACGTCATCGAGCAGGACGTCGTGCCCACCAAGGACGGCCATCTCGTATGCCGTCACGAGAACGACATCACCGCGACGACGGACGTCGCCGCGCACCCCGAGTTCGCGGCCCGCAAGACCACCAAGTCCGTGGACGGCACCTCGTACACCGGCTGGTTCACCGAGGACTTCACGCTCGCCGAGCTGAAGACGCTGCGCGCCAAGGAGCGCATCCCCGGCACCCGCCAGCGCAACACCCTCTACGACGGCCGCTGGGACGTGCCCACCCTTGAGGAGGTCTTCCGGTGGGCCGAGAAGGAGGGCCGTGAGCGCGGCGAGCGGATCTGGCTGCACATCGAGACCAAGCACCCCACGTACTTCCGCAAGCTGGGCCTCGGCCTGGAGGAGCCGCTCGCCAAGCTCCTTCGCAAGTACGGGCGGCACAAGAAGAACTCGCCGAACTTCCTGCAGTCCTTCGAGCCCAGCAGCATCCAGCGCCTGAACAAGCTGGTCGACCCGCCGCTCGTGGTGCTCCTGTCCGGCGCGAGCTCCCGCCCCTGGGACTTCGTCGAGGCGGGCGACCCGCGCACCGTCGCCGACCTCATCAAGCCCGAGGGCCTGGAGTGGATGGCGTCGTTCGCGCAGGGCATCGGCCCCACGCTCGACCTGGTCATCCCGAAGAAGCCCGACGGCAGCCTCGGCACACCGTCCACGCTGGTGAAGGACGCGCACGCGGCGGGCCTGATCCTGCACCCCTACACGATGCGCAACGAGAACACCTTCCTGCCCGCGAACTTCAAGAAGGGCACCGACCCGAACGCCTACGGCGACGCCTTCGGTGCCTTCAAGGCGTACTTCGAGACGGGCATCGACGGGATCTTCTCCGACAACTGCGACACCGCGCTGCTCGCCCGCCAGGACTTCGTCAACGGCTGATCGTCCGGCCCCCGTTTGGGGTGACAGACGGCCGCTCCGGCAACCTCCTGCCGGGGCGGCCGCGTCACGCCCTGCATGACCCACGAGCTGATCCCCACGCTGCGTCCGCTCCTCGCCGCCGAGGCCTCCGCCGCGGCGCACGGCTCCGGCACCGACCCCGGTGACCTCGAACAGGCCGTCTGGCTGCGGCTCCTTGAACGCATCCCAGCCGCCGACCCAGCCGCCGACCCAGCCGCCGAGCTGCGCGCCGCCGTCGCATCCGAGGCGCGCCGCACCCGGCGCAGGGAAGAGCGCGAAGTGGCGTACGCCGCCGAGCCCGCCGACGACACGGAGCGCGGCCCCGAACAGCGCGCCCTGCGGGCCGACCGTGAGCGCACCCTGCACGCGGCGGTGCGCAGACTGCCCGGCCGCTGCCCGGGGCTGATGGCGGCGCTGCTGTCCCCCAAGGACCTCACCTACCGGGAGATCGCAGGGCAGTTGGGAATGTCACAGGGCAGTCTGGGGCCGGAACGTTCCCGTTGCCTGGGATGCCTGCGCAGAATGCTCGCGGCGGAGGTTGCAGCTCCTGAACCGTGGGGAAAGGAGCGATAGACAACCGGCGGAGCAGGTGAGCGGGAGGCATGCACACATGGGCATGAGCGTGACCATCTCGGAGGCGGGCGGGCAGGACGCCGAGAAGATCCTCAAACTGCAGTACCTGTGCTACCAGAGCGAGGCCGAGCTGTACGGCGACTACTCCATCGAGCCGCTGACACAGTCCCTCGACTCCATCAAGGCCGAACTGACCGCCGGCAGCGTGCTGGTGGCCCGCCTCGGCGACGAGGTCGTCGCGTCGGTGCGCGGCACGGTCGGCCCCGACGGCACGGCGCGGATCAACAAACTCATCGTCCACCCCAGGATGCAGCGGCACGGCCTGGGCGGCCGGCTCCTGGACGCGATAGAACGGCGGCTCGGCGAGGGCGGCACCACCAAGTGCTTCCAGCTCTTCAGCGGCCACCGCAGCGAACAGAACCTCCAGCTCTACCGCAAACATGGCTACACGGCGGTGAAGACCCAGCACGTGAACGACCGGCTCACGCTGGTCACGCTCTCCAAGGAGGCGATCGCGGGGGCGTACGCGGCCAGGGTCTAGCGCCCCGCCCTGCGCGCCTTGTTCAGCCAGAAGATCGCCGTGGCCGGCAGGATCACCGGGATGAACAGATAGCCCATCCCGAAGTCCGACCACACCGTGGCGTCGGGGAACGCGGACGGCTCGACCAGCGTCCAGGTCCCCACCGCCAGGACGCCCACCAGCTCGGCGGCGCAGCACACCAGCGCCGCCTTGCGGGCCTTCTCGCCGCCGCGCACGAGCGAGTACGTGATGAAGCCGTAGACGAGACCCGCGAGCGCGGACAGCGTGTACGCGAGCGGGGCCTTGTGGAAGTCCGTCGAGATCTGCACGGCGGAGCGCGACACGGCGCCGACCACCATCACCCCGTACAGCCACACCAGGAGAATGCCCGGCCCGGTGATCAGCTTCTGCTTCTCGGGCTCGGTCACCGTCACCTCAGCCTCCCCAGATGTCGTAGAGCCGCACCTGGAGCACGGCAAGGACCACGCCGCCCGCGGCGACCGTGATGGAGCCCCAACGGGTGCGCTCGGCGAGGGACATGAAGCCCGCGGCCGGGACGCAGGCGAAGGAGCCGATCAGATACGCCACGAAGATCGTCGTGCCCTGCTCGGGCTTCTCGCCCCGCGCCAGCTGGACGATGCCGACGATCAGCTGGACCGTGGCCAGGAACGTCACCACGGCCATGCCGATGAAGTGCCAGTCCTTGGTCGGCTGGTCCCGGTAGGCGGCGAAACCGCACCACGCGGCGAGGGCGAGCGCGGCCACGGCGGTCGCGATCGTCAGGGCAACAAGCATGCGGTGACTTTATTACGGGCCCTTTGACCCGATGCGCTCGCCCCTGGGGTGGCACGTACGCTCGGACACCATGAAGATCCACGCTGAAGCGCTCCTGTTCGACAACGACGGCACCCTCATCTCCTCCATGGAGTCGGTGTACCGCTGCTGGAGGCGCTTGGCGCAGGAGTACGGGATCACCGCCGAGGAGTTCGAGCGGGTCGAGCTGCACGGCCGCCCCGCCGCCGAGATCATCGCCGACATGCTGCCCGCCGAGCGCGTGGCCGAGGCCGTGGCCCGCATCGAGGAGCTCGAGGTCTCGGACGTCGCGGGCGGCGTCGTGCTCCTTCCCGGCACCCGTGAGCTGCTCGAATCCCTGCCGCCCGAGCGCTGGGCCGTCGTCACCTCCGCCGGGCGGCGCCTGGCCGAGGCCCGGCTCGCCGAGGTCGGCATCGACGCCAAGATGGTGATCGCCGCCGACGACATCACGCGCGGCAAGCCCGACCCGGAGCCCTTCCTGCTCGCGGCCGCGAAACTGGGCGTCGACCCGGCGCGCTGCGTGGTCTTCGAGGACGCGCCCGCCGGTCTCACGGCGGGCCGCGCGGCCGGCATGACCACCGTGGCGTTGGCCACAACGCACACCGTGGGCGAGCTCGTTGCCGACGTCGTCGTGAAGGACCTCTCGGCCGTGTCCGCGCAGGCCACCGAGGGTGGCGTGGAGATCACCACCGAGGGCTGAGCATCCGTACGGCCGCGTCCGCACCTGTCCACCGGCTGTCCGTATACCGGACATCGGTGGCGGTGCGTGAACGCACGCGTGTTTTACTGGTCCGCATGACCACGACGAGCAACCGCACCCCTGCGACCGAGGCGATCACGACGCCCGGTGCTCGTTGTATGTGTCGAATGTGCGCCTTCTGAGGGCCCCCGCACCACCCCTGAGCATCGCGCCCCGAAGCGAAGCCGCTGTGCCGCGCCCCTGCGACGTACGCCAGACGTACATGACGTAGGAAGCGAGCCTGCCCCGCGCACACGTCCTCCGGTTCTTTTCGCCACCGCGAGAAACCGTGCCGCGTTCCCCACGAATGCCCCGTGCCCGGCGAGAACCGCGCCGCGCACTCGACAGTGACGGAAACCCCTGTGATCACCACTTCCGGCCTCACCAAGGTCTACCGCTCACGCGGTCGTGAAGTAACTGCCCTCGACGGCGTCGATCTGCATGTCCGCGAAGGCGAGGTGTACGGCGTCATCGGTCAGTCCGGCGCCGGCAAATCCTCGCTGATCCGCTGCGTGAACCTCCTGGAGCGCCCCACCTCGGGCACCGTGACCGTCGCCGGTCAGGACCTCACCGCCCTCGCGGGGCGCGGCAGCCGCGCGAGCAAGGACCTGCGCCGGGCGCGCAGCCGCATCGGCATGGTCTTCCAGCACTTCAACCTGCTGTCGTCGCGCACCGTCAAGGACAACGTCGAGCTGCCCCTGGAGATCCTCGGCCTCAGCGGCGCCGAGCGCTCCCGCAAGGCGCTCGAACTGCTCGACCTGGTCGGCCTCGCCGACAAGGCGAAGTCCTACCCGGCGCAGCTCTCCGGCGGCCAGAAGCAGCGCGTCGGCATCGCCCGCGCACTCGCCGGAGACCCGAAGGTGCTGCTCTCGGACGAGGCGACCAGCGCCCTCGACCCGGAGACCACCCGCTCCATCCTCCAGCTCCTGCGCGACCTCAACCAGCAGCTCGGCCTGACCGTCCTGCTGATCACGCACGAGATGGACGTCGTCAAGAGCGTCTGCGACTCCGCCGCCCTCATGGAGAACGGGCGGATCATCGAGTCCGGCACCGTCACCGAGCTGCTCGCGACGCCCGGCTCCGAGCTGGCCGCCGCGCTGTTCCCGGTCAGCGGCGACGCGACGGGCGACGACCGCACCGTCGTCGACGTGACGTTCCACGGCGAGGCCGCGACCCAGCCGGTCATCTCCCAGCTGTCGCGCACGTACAACATCGACATCTCGATCCTCGGCGCCGCGATGGACACCGTCGCGGGCAAGCAGGTCGGCCGCATGCGCATCGAGCTGCCGGGCCGCTTCGAGGAGAACGTCGTTCCGATCGGGTTCCTGCGCGAGCAGGGCCTCCAGGTCGACATCGCGGGCGAAGACCCCGTCGCAGGCGCCGCCACGCCGAAGGACGCCACGCTGCTGGTCAAGGAAGGTGCCAAGTGACCTGGTCGGAGATGCAGCCCCTGCTGGAGCAGGCCTGTTGGGACACCCTCTACATGGTGGGCTGGTCGACGCTGATAGCCGTCGTCGCCGGACTGCCGCTCGGCATCCTGCTGGTCCTCACCGACCGCGGCGGGCTGCTGCAGAACACGGTCGTGAACAAGCTCATCGGGCAGATCGTGAACATCGCGCGCTCGATGCCCTTCATCATCCTCATGGTCGCGCTGATGGGCCTCACGCGCTGGATCACGGGCACGACGATCGGCCGCGAGGCCGCCATCGTTCCGCTCGCGATCGGCGCCATCCCGTTCTTCGCGCGCCTCGTGGAGACCTCGGTGCGCGAGGTCGACGGCGGTCTCGTCGAGGCCGTGCAGTCGATGGGCGGCAACACCTGGACCGTCGTACGCAAGGTCCTCGTGCCCGAGTCGCTGCCGTCGCTGATCTCCAGCACGACCACGACGATCGTCACGATCCTCGGCTACTCGGCCATCACCGGCGCCGTCGGCGCGGGCGGCCTCGGCGACATCGCCATCCGCTACGGCTACCAGCGCTTCGAGACCGAACTGATGTGGATCACCGTCGGCGTGCTCGCCGTCGTCATCTCGATCATCCAGTTCGCGGGCGACTACGCGGCCCGCAGGATGCACCGGCGCGGCGGTCACTCGGGCGCCGCTCCCAAGCTGCGCCTGCTCAAGCTCAAGGCGTCCCCGTCGCAGGCTTCCTGAAGCCGGAACCGAACTCACCCCGCACACCCCATCGCGGGGCGTACCACCCATGGAGAAAGGCACTTTTCGTGCGTAACACCGCCAAGATCACCACCGCTGTCCTCGCCGCCGGAGCCCTCACCCTCGGTCTCTCCGCCTGCGGCTCCGACAAGGGCTCCGCCGCGGGCGACAAGGACGGCCCGCTCGTCGTCGCCGCCACCCCCACGCCGCAGGGCGAGATCCTCGACTACGTCAAGAAGAACCTGGCGAAGAAGGCCGGTCTCGACCTCGACGTGCGCGAGTTCACCGACTACGTCACGCCGAACACCGCCGTCCAGCAGGGCGAGGTCTTCGCGAACTACTTCCAGCACAAGCCGTACCTCGACGACTTCAACAAGAAGAACGGCACGGACATCGTGCCCGTCCCGGACGCGACGGTGCACCTGGAGCCGCTCGGCATCTACTCCAAGAGCGTCAAGAAGCTCGACGAGCTGAAGAAGGGCGCCACGGTCGCCCTGCCGAACGACACCACCAACGAGGCCCGCGCGCTCAAGCTCCTGGCCGACAACGGCCTGATCGAGCTCAAGAAGGGCGTCGGTTACGAGGCCACCCCCAAGGACGTCTCGAAGAACCCGAAGAACCTCAAGTTCAAGGAGATCGAGGCGGCCCAGGTGCCCCGCTCCCTCAGTGACGTCGACGCCGCGGTGATCAACGGCAACTACGCCCTGGAGGCCAAGCTCAGCCCGGCCAAGGACGCCATCGTCGCCGAGCCCGCCAAGGACAACCCCTACGGCAACTTCCTCGCCGTGAAGAAGGGTGACGAGAGCGACCCGCGCGTGAAGAAGCTCGCCAAGCTCCTCACCTCGCCCGAGGTCAAGAAGTTCATCGACGACAAGTACGACGGTGCCGTCGTCGCGGCGTTCTGATCATGCGTAGGCACGTCACCCGCAGGCACGTCACGGCCGCCGTCACCGGCGCGCTGGCCCTCACGCTCGGCCTGACCGCGTGCGGCACCGAATCCGGCTCGGGAGGCGGCAACGGCGACACGCTCACCGTCGGCGCCACCCCGACCCCGGCGGGCGAAGTCCTCACGTACATCAAGAAGAACCTGGCGAAGAAAAAGGGACTCGACCTCCAGATCACGGAGTTCACG
This sequence comes from Streptomyces rectiviolaceus, assembly GCF_039533825.1. Taxonomy (NCBI): domain Bacteria; kingdom Bacillati; phylum Actinomycetota; class Actinomycetes; order Kitasatosporales; family Streptomycetaceae; genus Streptomyces; species Streptomyces rectiviolaceus. The sequence goes on along the minus strand of NZ_BAAAUG010000158.1, from coordinate 4,263 downwards.
GACTACGTCACGCCGAACACCGCGCTCCAGGAAGGGTCCCTCGACGCCAACCTCTACCAGCACGTCCCGTACCTCGAGGACTTCAACAAGTCCAAGAAGACGGAGCTCACGCCGGTGACCGAGGTCTATCTGCCGCCGATGGGGGTGTACGCGAAGAAGGCGAAGGACGTCACCGAGCTGCCCGCGGGTGCGACCGTCGCCGTTCCGAACGACACCACCAACGAAGGCAGGGCGCTCGAACTCCTCGCCTCCAAGGGCGTCATCGGGCTCAAGAAGGGGGCCGGCGCGAACGCGACCCCCGAGGACATCACGTCCAACCCGAAGAAGCTCACCATCAAGCCGCTGGAACCCGCCCAGCTGCCCCGCTCCCTGGAAGACGTCGAAGCCGCGGTCATCAACAACAACTACGCGCTCGACGCCAAGCTCAACCCCAAGAAGGACGCCATCCTTCTCGAGTCGCCCAAGGACAACCCGTACAACAACGTGCTCGCCGTCAAGAAGGGCGACGAGAACGATCCCCGGGTCAAGAAGCTGGCCGAACTGCTCACTTCACCCGAGGTGAAGCAGTTCATCGAGGACAAGTACAAGGGCTCTGTCCTGCCCGTCGAAACGAGCTGACGCACAGTCCGTTTCCGCCCTCACCACGGGGTCCGCTCCTGATGAAGGAGTGGACCCCGTGGTGCGTCTGCACGCCGACATGCTGCATGCTGGGCACTTCAGCAGGCCCGAGGGTTCCAGGTTACGGAGCAGCGCATGACTACCACCTTCCCCGACATCTCCATCAGTACGGAGCGGTTGGTGCTGCGCCCGTTCGAGGACGCCGACGTCCCCGCGTACGCGGAGATGATGAACGACGAGATGGTCACCGCCTGGACCTCCGCACCCCAGCCCTACACCGAGGACGACGCCCGCGACTGGATCACCCGGGTCGCGCCGGCCGAGCGCACCGAGGGCCGCGGCATCGCCCTCGCCGTCACGGAGTTCCTCACCCAGCGCCTGGTCGGCATCGTCCAACTCCGCGACACCGACTGGCGCGTGCGCTCCAGCGAACTCAGTTACGTCGTCGCCCCCTGGGCCCGCGGCGAGGGCTACGGCTCGGAGGCGGCGCTCGCCACCGCCCAGTGGCTCTTCGGCGACCAGCGCTTCGAGCGCATCGAGCTGCGCACCGCCGCCGACAACACGGCGGCCCAGCAGGTCGCTCAGAAGATCGGCTGCATCAGCGAGGGTGTCCTGCGGAACGCCTGGATAGCGCGTACGAGGAACGGCGGGGATCCGTTCGGCGGCTGGATCGACGTCCGGACCGACCTCATCGTGTGGAGCCTGCTCCCCGAGGATCTGGAAGGGGTCGGCGAGCAGCTCGCGGACAGCGGTTTCAGCGCTTTCTCGGACTGGAACTGACCCCACGGGCACCTCAGGGCCCCACCAGGTACGCTCGCCCCTGGCCGCACGCGGTTGCCCCCTACACATGACGCCCCGGCCGCATCGGACGAGCCGCGAGAACCCAGACCTGCGACAACCCAGACCCGCGAGACCCAGGAGACAGACGACGATGGCCGACCGCGTCACGGTGATCGGCTGGGACGGTTCGCCGCTGACCGCCGCCGCGCGCTCGGCGCTCGGCGCCGCCACCCTCGTCGCGGGCGCCGCCCACCACCTGGCGCTCACCGAAGTGCCACCGGCCGCCGAACGGATCCGCCTGGGCAGCGTGAGCCTGGCCGCCCGCCGCATCGCCGCCCACCGCGGCACCGCCGTGGTCCTCGCCGACGGCGACCCCGGGTTCTTCGGTGTCGTACGCACGCTGCGCGCCCCCGAATTCGGCCTCGAGGTCGAAGTGGTGCCCGCCGTCTCCTCCGTCGCCCAGGCCTTCGCCCGCGCCGGGATGCCCTGGGACGACGCCCAGGTCGTGGTCGCCCACCCGCGCACCCTGCGCCGCGCGGTGAACGTCTGCCGCGCACACACCAAGGTCGCCGTCCTCACCTCGCCCGGAGCGGGCCCGGCCGAGCTCGGCCTGCTCCTCCAGGGCGTGCACCGCACCTTCGTGATCTGCGAGGAGCTCGGCACCGAGCGCGAGCAGGTCACCGTCCTCACCTCGGACAAGGCCGCCGACCACACCTGGCGCGACCCGAACGTCGTCATCGTCATCGGCGGCCCGGTCGCGGCCTCGCCCACCGGCTGGATCGCGGGACGCGACCCCGGCACCCCGCGCGGCTGGGCGCTGCCCGCTCCCGCCTACGGCGGCGACGACCGGCTCGGGGAGGGCGAGAGCGACCGCCTGCGGGCCGCCCAACTCGCCCGTATCGGCCCGCGCGTGGGCGACCTGGTCTGGGACATCGGCTGCGGCAGCGGCGCCTTCACCGTGGAAGCCGCCC
>NZ_BAAAUG010000158.1:0-1885 GCF_039533825.1 Streptomyces rectiviolaceus | reverse complement strand
CGCCCGCTTCGGCGCCGCCGTCATCGCCATCGACGCCGACCCCGACGCCTGCGCCCGCACCACGGCGGTCGCCCGCCACTTCGGCGTACAGCCGCAGGTCGTGCACGGCATGGCGCCGTACATCCTCGAAGACCTTCCCGAGCCCGATGTCGTACGGATCGGGGGCGGGGGAGCCGAGGTGGTCTCCGCCGTCGCCGACCGCCGCCCGGCGCGCATCGTGGCGCACGCGTCCAACCGCGACGCGGCCGAACTCATCGGCAGGGGCCTGACGGAGCACGGATACGCGGTCGAATGCGCCCTGCTCCAGTCCGTCGAACTCGACACGCGCGCGTGGACGGAGCGTGAGAGGACCGTGGTCTTCCTGCTCTCCGGACAGTTGCCCGATCGCGCCCCGTGACCCCCCTGGCGCACGGTGCGGGGTAGGCTGGCCGATCGTTGTACCGCACCCGAGTGTCCGGCAAATAGTTGGTCAATGTCCGGAAAGCTCGCCCGTTTTGGGGGGTGTGTGGTACGGCAGGACCGGAGGGCGCGCAACGTGGCGCAGCCCACAGCGGGCCGTCGCGGATCAAGCCGCCGTGGCGGTCGGCCGACCGGGACAATGCCTGTTGTCCGTACGCGGTTCGTGCCGCGCGGCGCGCACGCTCGTTGACTATGACGGGCGGTTGGTGCGCCGCTCCGGGCAATGGGGCTTCCCCGGCCTAAGGCTGAGGGGCGGTCGAAGAAGCACTAACCGATGGGCGAGGGGTTACGCATGACCGACACCGGCCAGGTCCCGGGCGAGGGACTGCCGGAGAACGCAGGCATGGTGGAGCAGCCGGGCGTCCCCGCCCCGGGTGCGTACACCTACCTCGACCCCTCCGAGAATCCCGCCGAGAGCGTCGCCCCCGCAGACGATGACGACCTGCTGCTGATGCCGGGTGCCCAGGGCGCCTGGAGCGAGCCGCAGTCGGCTCCGCCGCAGCCGGAGGGTCCGGGCCAGCCCGTGGCCGCCCAGCACGGCGTCGCTCAGCCGGTGGGTGCGCAGCCTGTGGGTGATCCGTCATCGGTGAACGGCCAGTACGCGGCCGGTCAGCCCGTCGGCGGTGCCCCTGTGGCCGACCCGTCCATGGCGGACGCGGACCAGTACGTGCCCGATCAGTCTCTCGGCGGCCAGTCCGTCGGTGGTCGGCACTCCGCCGATCAGTCGCTGGGCGGTCAGCCGCTCGTCGGTCAGCACGCCGCGGGCCCGCAGGCCGTCGCCCAGCAGTCGGCCGGGCAGCCGCAGGCCATGCATCAGCCCGGCCCGCACGAGACGGCCGGCCGCGACAGTGGCTCGGTCGACCTGAACGGCGTCCAACTGCCCGGCGCGCCCACGCCGGCGCCCGCATCGCACCCCGGCCCCTCCCGCCGCCCGCTCCACCGGGGGCCCTCGGGTCCCGCGGTGCCCGACACTGCGGGCAGCCCCGTACGTTCCCTCGCCGACCGCGGCCCGGCCGGTGCGCCGCAGCACGCTGTGCCCGTGCGGCACGCGGGGCCGCCGACGGTGGGGCCCGAGTACCTCGACATCCCGCGGGACGAGGAAGGGGTGCTGCCGGGTCCGCAGCTCGGTGAGATCACGCCGCAGGGCGCGACCCCGTGGACGACTCAGCCGCAGCAGTCCCAGTCTTCTCAGCACGCGCAGTCCGCACAGTCCGGGCAGGCGCCCCAGTCGTCGCAGTCTTCCCAGTCGTCGCAGTCCGCGCCTCCCGTCGCAACAGCAGAAACGGTCGTCCCGGACGCAACACCCGTAACGGGGGGCGCACAGGGCGCACAGGAAACGCAGGACGCACCCGCCACAGCTGCCCCGCAGCCGACGCCGGGCGCCGAGCTGCCCCAGCCCGCGGTGGCGACCCCGGCCGCCCCTGCC